>NZ_JBHVFE010000296.1:0-11203 GCF_042801945.1 Kitasatospora sp. NPDC057542 | reverse complement strand
GCCCCGCACCTCCTTCGGGAGGTGCGGGGCTCGCGCCGTTCCCGGGGAGATCCGGCCGGACGGCGCTCGTTCTTTTGTGTGGCAAAACCGGGCATCCCGTACCCCGTGAGTGGGGGAGCGGCCGTACGCGCTTCTTCCGAGTGGCCGCGCACTGTTAGAGTCCGTGGAGTTCCCTTGTAGGCTGCGCGTAGGCTCGCCTGTGCCGTCTGTACGGGAGCCCGAACCGCAAACTCCCCATTCAGGACCGACCCTCCCGCCGACGACGCGCGGGAGGCGCAGGAGGCACCGTGCTCAGTGCGTTCGCGCGGGCGTTCCAGACGCCCGACCTGCGCAAGAAGCTGCTGTTCACGCTGGGCATCATGGTGCTGTTCCGCCTGGGCTCGCACATTCCGATGCCGGGCGTGAGCTTCACGGCCGTGAACGAGTGCGTGAAGGACACCAAGAACAGCGGCCTCTTCGGACTCGTCAACCTGTTCAGCGGTGGCGCGCTCCTCCAGCTGACGATCTTCGCCCTCGGCATCATGCCGTACATCACGGCGAGCATCATCCTCCAGCTCCTCACCGTCGTGATCCCGCGACTGGAGATGCTGAAGAAGGAGGGGCAGGCCGGCCAGGCGAAGATCACCCAGTACACCCGTTACCTGACCATCGCGCTCGCGGTACTCCAGGGCACCGGCATCGTGGCGACGGCCTCCAGCGGCGCGCTGTTCTCCGGCTGCCCGCTGGCCAACGAGATCGTCCCGGACACCAGCGTGTTCCGGATCGCCGTCATGGTGCTCACCATGACCGCCGGCACCACGGTCATCATGTGGCTCGGTGAGCTGATCACCGACCGCGGCATCGGCAACGGCATGTCGCTGCTGATCTTCACCTCGATCGCGGCCCAGTTCCCGTCCTCCATGTGGAACATCAAGACCACCGGCACGATCGGCGGCGGCTGGGTCGAGTTCCTCTCGGTGGTCGCGGTCGGCATCATCGTCGTGATGCTGGTCATCTTCGTCGAGCAGGCCCAGCGCCGGATCCCGGTCCAGTACGCGAAGCGGATGATCGGCCGCCGGGCGTTCGGGGGGACCTCGACCTACATCCCGCTCAAGGTGAACCAGGCCGGTGTCATCCCGGTCATCTTCGCCTCCTCGCTGCTGTACATCCCCGCCCTGGTGGTCCAGCTGACCAACAGCCAAGCGGGCTGGGCCACGTGGATCCGGACGAACTTCGTCAAGGGTGACCACCCGATCTACATGGCCACCTACTTCCTGCTGATCGTCTTCTTCGCCTTCTTCTACGTCGCCATCTCCTTCAACCCCGAAGAAGTTGCCGACAACATGAAGAAGTATGGTGGGTTCATCCCGGGTATCCGGGCCGGCCGACCGACGGCCGAGTACCTGAACTACGTGCTGACCCGAATCACGTGGCCGGGTTCGCTCTACCTGGGCCTGATCGCGTTGATCCCGATGATCGCCCTGGTCGCCTTCGGACAGCAGACCAACTTCCCGTTCGGCGGCACCAGCGTGCTCATCGTCGTCGGCGTCGGACTCGAAACTGTGAAGCAGATCGAGAGCCAGCTCCAGCAGCGCAATTACGAAGGGTTCCTCCGCTGATGCGTATCGTCCTCGTTGGTCCTCCCGGGGCCGGGAAGGGTACTCAGGCGCACCTGCTCGCCAAGACCCTGTCCATTCCCCACATCTCCACCGGCGACCTGTTCCGTGCGAACATCAGCCAGGGCACCCCGTTGGGGCTCGAGGCCAAGAGCTACATGGACGCGGGACACCTGGTGCCGGACGAGGTCACCATCGGGATGGCCAAGGACCGGATGCTCCAGGAGGACGCCGCCAACGGCTTCCTGCTCGACGGCTTCCCCCGCAACCTCGGGCAGGCCAAGGCGCTGGACGAGTTCCTCGCCGAGCAGGGCATCAAGCTGGACGGCGTGCTGGACCTGGAGGTCCCCGAGGACGAGGTCGTCCGCCGGATCGCCGGCCGCCGCCTGTGCCGCAACGACGGTGGCCACGTCTTCCACGTGGACTACAACCCGCCGAAGGCCGAGGGCGTCTGCGACGAGTGCGGCGGCGAGCTGTACCAGCGCTCGGACGACACCGAGGACAAGGTGCGCACGCGCCTGGAGGTCTACCACACGGAGACCGAGCCGATCATCGACTACTACGTCCAGCAGGGCCTGGTGGCGACCATCTCGGCCCTCGGCAAGGTGGACGAGGTCACCGCCCGCTCGATCGAGGCGCTGAAGCAGGACAGCTGAGTCTCTCGGCGAACGTACGACGGTACGGCCGGGTCGCCCGCCCAGCGCGGGAGGCCCGGCCGTTTCGGCGTCGTACGGTGGTACCAGTGGTAATCCGGACTTGGAAGGCGTGACCAGATGGTGGAGATCAAGACCCCCGAGCAGATCGCGAAGATGCGAGCGGCCGGGCTGGTCGTCGCCGAGGCCCTGAAGGCCTGCCGCGAGGCGGTCGTCCCCGGGGTGACCACCCAGGAGCTCAACGACATCGCGGACAAGGTCATCACCGGCCACGGCGCCACCTCGAACTTCCGCGCCCACCACGGCGGGCTCTGGTTCCCGGGCGTGATCTGCGCGTCGGTGAACAACGAGGTCGTGCACGGCATCCCGGGCGAGCGGGTGCTCCAGGAGGGCGACGTCATCTCGATCGACTGCGGCGCCATCCTGGACGGCTGGCACGGCGACTCGGCCATCACGGTGGCGGTCGGCGAGGTCCGCCCGGAGGTCGAGATGCTGAGCCGCGTCACCGAGGGCTCGATGTGGGCCGGCATCGCCCAGATGAAGAAGAACAACCGCCTGGTGGACGTCTCCAAGGCGATCGAGGGCTACATCCGCCGCCAGCCGCTGCCGCCGAAGGGCAAGTGGGGCATCACCGAGGGCTACGGCGGCCACGGCATCGGCACCGCGATGCACATGGAGCCGCACGTGCTGAACTACGTCGAGCGCGGCCGCGGCAAGGGCCCGAAGCTGGTCCCCGGCACCGTGCTGGCGATCGAGCCGATGGTCTCGCTCGGCACCCCGCACACCACCGTGCTGGACGACGAGTGGACGGTCGTCACCAACGACGGCACCTGGGCCTCGCACTGGGAGCACTCGGTGGCCGTCACCGAGCAGGGCCCGCTGGTGCTGACGGCCTTCGACGGCGGCAAGGCGGAACTGGCCAAGCTGGGCATCACCGCAGCTCCGGACCCCCTCGCGTAGTCGTGGCGGCATCCGACTGCCGCTGCTGACAAGGGATCAAAGCCCTGGAGGTTTGGACCTCCAGGGCTTTTGTCCTATTTTTATCCGCTGGCAGTGGTCCGCTGCGGCCTGACTGGTTTACGAGCGATGCAGGAGAGAGCACGTGCTCAAGGGATTCCGCGACTTCATGATGCGCGGCAACGTCGTCGACATGGCGGTCGGTGTGGTCATCGGTGCCGCGTTCACCGCGGTGGTGACCGGTTTCGTGTCCGCCTTCCTCACCCCGCTGGTGGGTGTGGTGGTCGGCGCGGCCGGCGACTTCAGCTCGTACAAGGCGCACATCGCCGGAGTGACCTTCCCGTACGGGCAGTTCCTCAACGTGCTGATCGCGTTCTTCATGACCGCCGCGGTGCTGTACTTCTGCGTGGTGCTGCCGATCACCAAGGCGACCGCGCGCTACATGCCGAAGAAGCCGAAGGCGCCGAAGCGCCCCTGCCCCGAGTGCCTGACCGAGATCCCCCAGGCCGCCCGCCGCTGCTCGGCCTGCACCGCGCACGTCGAGCCGATGGCGACCGCCACCGGCGTCTGACGTAGCGGGTGTGACGGCGACCGCTTTCAGGGGCCCCCGTTTTGGTCCATCGCACGCGCTGGCGTAGGATGGACCGTCGGCTCACTCGTAGCGTGCTCCAGCACGCCCTCTTCCCCTCGGGGGCGGGGTGAACCCAGGTTCGCACGAGCGTTCCGCATACGGTAGCCGGTCCCGGAAGGTGGATCTCGCAGTTCATGGCTAAGAAGCAAGGCGCCATTGAGATCGAGGGCACCGTGATCGAGTCTCTTCCGAACGCGATGTTCAAGGTCGAGCTGCAGAACGGTCACAAGGTCCTCGCGCACATCAGTGGCAAGATGCGCATGCACTACATCCGCATCCTGCCGGACGACCGGGTCGTCGTGGAGCTCAGCCCCTACGACCTCACGCGCGGGCGGATCGTCTACCGCTACAAGTAAGAACGTCAGATCTAGACCCGGAGAACCTGAAACATGAAGGTCAAGCCGAGCGTCAAGAAGATCTGCGACAAGTGCAAGGTGATCCGCCGCCACGGCCGGGTCATGGTGATCTGCGACAACCTGCGCCACAAGCAGCGCCAGGGCTGATCTCTCCCCAGCATTTCTCGTAGTACTTCGCGCGACGCGAAAACGTCATGAGCGGGCTACCCGATCCGATCCGCAAGGAACGGACTGCCGCCCCCGGTCAGAGGCCGGGGCTCCCTCACCGTGAGGTGTCGGAGTAGGTAGCACGCAAGACCTCTGAAGAACCACAGGAGCCTTGAATGGCACGCCTCGCCGGCGTTGATCTCCCCCGTGAGAAGCGGATCGAGATCGCCCTCACCTACGTGTACGGCATCGGCCGTACCCGCGCCCAGCAGACCCTCGCCGAGACCGGTGTCAACCCGGATGTCCGCGTTCGCGACATCTCCGAGGAGGACCTGGTCAAGCTGAGCCAGTACATCGACGCCAACTACACGGTCGAGGGTGACCTCCGCCGTGAGGTGGCCGCCGACATCCGCCGCAAGGTCGAGATCGGCTGCTACGAGGGTCTGCGTCACCGCCGTGGCCTGCCGGTCCGCGGTCAGCGCACCCACACCAACGCGCGTACCCGCAAGGGCCCGCGTCGCGCGATCGCCGGCAAGAAGAAGCCGGGCAAGAAGTAGTCCGTCCCGTAACCGGACATCCCTCCGGCCCGCGGGTCAGCGGACCGACCACCTCAGTAGGAGAACAGACTTATGCCCCCCAAGGGTCGTCAGGCTGCCGGCGCGAAGAAGATCCGCCGCAAGGAAAAGAAGAACGTCGCTCACGGCCACGCGCACATCAAGAGCACGTTCAACAACACCATCGTCTCGATCACGGACCCGTCCGGCAACGTGATCTCCTGGGCCTCCGCCGGCCACGTCGGCTTCAAGGGCTCGCGCAAGTCCACCCCGTTCGCCGCGCAGATGGCCGCCGAGGCCGCTGCCCGTCGCGCGCAGGAGCACGGCATGCGCAAGGTTGACGTCTTCGTGAAGGGTCCGGGCTCCGGCCGCGAGACCGCGATCCGTTCGCTCCAGGCCACCGGCCTGGAGGTCGGCTCGATCCAGGACGTCACCCCCACCCCGCACAACGGCTGCCGTCCGCCGAAGCGCCGCCGCGTCTGACGCAGCGCCTTCGGGCACGCTGGGTTCTGCTTTAAACCTCGTACGGGCTCCCACACAGTTGATTGAGAAACTGTCCTCGGGAGCCCGTACGCTTGGCGTGAGGCCACCGCCTCACGGCCATTCGTTCGGCGTCAAATAGTGGGCGCCGAAGACTGGAGGATCAAAACATGCTCATCGCTCAGCGTCCCTCGCTGACCGAAGAGGTCGTCGACGAGTTCCGCTCGCGGTTCGTGATCGAGCCGCTGGAGCCGGGCTTCGGCTACACCCTCGGCAACTCCCTGCGCCGCACGCTCCTGTCGTCGATCCCGGGTGCCGCTGTCACCAGCATCCGCATCGACGGCGTCCTGCACGAGTTCACCACCGTGCCGGGCGTCAAGGAGGACGTGACCGACCTCATCCTCAACATCAAGCAGCTGGTCGTCTCCTCGGAGCACGACGAGCCGGTCGTGATGTACCTGCGCAAGCAGGGCCCGGGTGTCGTCACCGCCGCCGACATCGCCCCGCCGGCGGGTGTCGAGGTGCACAACCCCGAGCTGGTCCTCGCCACCCTGAACGGCAAGGGCAAGCTGGAGATGGAGCTGACCGTCGAGCGCGGTCGCGGCTACGTCTCCGCCGTCCAGAACAAGGCCTCCGGCCAGGAGATCGGCCGCATCCCGGTCGACTCGATCTACAGCCCGGTGCTGAAGGTCACCTACAAGGTCGAGGCCACCCGTGTCGAGCAGCGGACCGACTTCGACAAGCTGATCGTCGACGTCGAGACCAAGCCCGCCATGCGTCCGCGCGACGCCATGGCCTCGGCCGGCAAGACCCTGGTGGAGCTGTTCGGCCTCGCCCGCGAGCTGAACATCGACGCCGAGGGCATCGACATGGGCCCGTCCCCGACGGACGCCGCCCTGGCCGCCGACCTGGCGCTGCCGATCGAGGAGCTGGAGCTCACCGTCCGCTCCTACAACTGCCTCAAGCGCGAGGGCATCCACACCGTGGGTGAGCTCGTCGCCCGCTCCGAGGCCGACCTGCTCGACATCCGCAACTTCGGTGCGAAGTCGATCGACGAGGTCAAGGCGAAGCTGGCCGGCATGGGCCTGGCCCTCAAGGACAGCCCGCCCGGGTTCGACCCGACCGCTGCCGCCGACGCCTTCGGCGCCGACGACCTCGACGACTCGCACTTCGCCGAGACCGAGCAGTACTAAGAGATTTGGCCGCGGGGGCGGTTCCACGGAGCCGCCCCCGTCGTCATGAAAGCCGTACGGGCACAGTGCCCGTACGCCCGCTGCGGTACCTGGTACGGCCGCAGTCGGAGATTCAAGGAGTAATTCCATGCCGCGTCCCACCAAGGGTGCCCGCCTGGGCGGTGGCCCGCACCACGAGCCGCTGCTGCTCGCCGGTCTGGCCCGTGAGCTGTTCCAGTACGGTCGCATCACCACCACCGAGGCCAAGGCCCGCCGCCTGCGCCCGCTGGCGGAGAAGCTGATCACCAAGGCGAAGAAGGGCGACATCCACAACCGTCGCCTGGTGCGCAAGACGATCACCGACATCGCCGTGCTGCACACCCTCTTCACCGAGATCGCGCCGCGCTACGAGAACCGCCCGGGTGGCTACACCCGCATCACCAAGATCGGTCCCCGTCGTGGCGACAACGCCCCGATGGCCGTGATCGAGCTGGTCGAGGCGCTGACCGTCGCGCAGACCGCCGTCGGCGAGGCCGAGGCCGCCACCAAGCGCGCCGTCAAGGAGGCCGAGGAGGCCAAGGTCGAGGAGACCAAGGCCGACGAGGCTGCCGAGGCCGAGCAGGCCTGACACCTCCAGGTGTTCGCGGGCCCGCTTCCCCAGCGATGGGGGAGCGGGCCCGTTCCCGTCCATTGGCCGATCAGAGCAGTCCGGGAGTTGAGAAGCAGTGGTCAACGATTGCGCCGAGCAGCCGCCGGTGAAGGACGGCCCGGCCGACGGGTACGTCCGGGTTCGGCTCGACCTCGCCTACCAGGGCGCCGAGTTCTCCGGCTGGGCCCGCCAGAAGGGCGGCCGCCGGACGGTCCAGGAGGAGATCGAGAGCGCGCTCCAGATCGTCACCCGCAGCCCGGAGCTGTTCCCGCTGACCGTGGCCGGCCGCACCGACGCCGGGGTGCACGCCCGCGGCCAGGTCGCCCACGTCGACCTGCCGGCCGAGCTGTGGGCGGCGCACCGGGAGAAGCTGCTGCGTCGGCTGGCCGGCCGGCTCCCCGGGGACGTCCGGATCTACCGGGTCGGCGAGGCGCCGCCCGGGTTCGACGCCCGCTTCTCGGCGATCTGGCGCCGGTACGCCTACCGGGTCGCCGACCACCCCGGCGGGGTGGACCCGCTGCTGCGCGGCCACGTGCTCTGGCACGACCGGCCGCTGGACATCGACAGGATGAACGCGGCTGCGCAACTGCTGCTCGGCGAGCACGACTTCGCCGCGTACTGCAAGAAGCGCGAGGGCGCCACCACCATCCGCACCCTGCTGGAGCTGCACTGGGACCGCGTCCCGGTGGACTCCTACGCCGCCCAGGAGGGCTCGCTCGCGGTCGCCACCGTCCGGGCCGACGCCTTCTGCCACAACATGGTCCGGGCGCTGGTCGGCGCGATGCTGCTGGTCGGTGACGGGCACCGGCCGGTGGAGTTCCCCGGCGAGGTGCTGGCCGGCGGGGTGCGCAACTCCGCCGTCAACGTGATCCGGCCGTACGGGCTCACGCTGGAGGAGGTCGGCTACCCGCCGGACGACCAGCTGGCCGAGCGCAACCGGCTGGCCCGGCGGATGCGCACCCTGCCCGGGCAGGCCGCTCCCGCATAATCCGTTTTGGCCGGAGGCGTCCGCTTGCGAGAATCGTCCGCATGGGACACGTCGAGATTTCGCACCTGGAGTACTACCTGCCGGACGGGCGGGTGCTGTTCGACGACGCGTCCTTCCGGGTCGGCGAGGGCGCCGCGGTCGCCCTGGTCGGTGCCAACGGGGCCGGCAAGACCACCCTGCTGCGGATGATCGCGGGGGACATCCAGCCGCACGGCGGCTCGGTGACGATCAGCGGCGGGCTCGGCGTGATGCGCCAGTTCGTCGGCACCACCGGCCGTGAGGACCAGCAGTCCACCCCTGGCGCCCTGCCGGCCGACGCCTCGGTGCGCGACCTGCTGGTGTCGGTCGCCCCGGAGCGGATCGCCAAGGCGGCCCGCGCGGTGGACGCCGCAGAGCTGGCGATGATCGCCCAGGACGACGAGAAGACGCAGATGGCCTATGCCCAGGCGCTCTCCGACTGGGCCGACGTCGGCGGTTACGACTACGAGACCGACTGGGACGTCTGCACCATGGCGGCCCTCGGCATGCCCTTCGACAAGGCCCAGTGGCGCGGCCTGAACACCCTCTCCGGCGGCGAGCAGAAGCGGCTCGTCCTGGAGGCGCTGCTGCGCGGCCCGGAGGAGGTGCTCCTGCTCGACGAGCCCGACAACTACCTGGACGTCCCGGCGAAGCGCTGGTTGGAGGAGGCCATCAAGGCCACCCAGAAGACGGTCCTGTTCATCTCGCACGACCGCGAGCTGCTCTCCAAGACCGCCGACAAGATCATCAGTGTCGAGTCCGGAGCGGCCGGCAGCAGTGTCTGGGTGCACGGCGGCGGCTTCGAGACCTTCCACGAGGCCCGCAAGGCCCGCTTCGAGCGCTTCGAGGAGCTGCGCCGCCGCTGGGACGAGGAGCACGCCAAGCTCAAGAAGCTGGTCGTCACCCTGCGTCAGGCCTCCTCCGTCAGCCACGACATGGCCTCCCGCTACTCCGCCGCGCAGACCCGGCTGAAGAAGTTCGAGGACGCCGGCCCGCCGGAGGCGCCGCCGCGCGAGCAGTCCATCACCATGCGGCTCAAGGGCGGGCGCACCGGCGTGCGCGCCTTCACCATGGAGCAGCTGGAGCTCACCGGACTGATGCAGCCCTTCGACCTGGAGGTCTTCTACGGCGAGCGGGTCGCGGTGCTGGGCGCCAACGGCGCCGGCAAGTCGCACCTCCTGCGGCTGCTGGCCGGTGACGGGACGGTCGCGCACAGCGGCGAGTGGAAGCTCGGCGCCCGGGTTGTCCCCGGCCACTTCCGGCAGACCCACGCCCACCCGGAGCTGTTCGGCCGCACGGTGCGGTCGATCGTCGAGGAGGAGCACGCGCTCAGCCGCGGCGCCGCGATGGGGGCGCTGCGCCGGTACGAGCTGGACCGCCAGGAGGAGCAGAAGTTCGAGTCGCTGTCCGGCGGGCAGCAGGCCCGGCTGATGATCCTCAAGCTCGAACTCTCCGGCGTGACGGCCCTGTTGCTCGACGAGCCGACCGACAACCTGGACCTGGAGAGCGCCGAGGCCCTGCAGGCCGGCCTGGAGGCCTTCGACGGCACCGTGCTGTGCGTCACCCACGACCGCTGGTTCGCCAAGACCTTCGACCGCTTCCTGGTGTTCGGCGCGGACGGCCGGGTGTACGAGTCGTCGGAGCCGGTCTGGGACGTGACCCGGGTGGAGCGCGAACGCTGAGTGACGGCCGCGCCTCCGGCGGGGAGGGGTCCGGGCGAGTTTTGACCCGTCCCGGCCGTGCCGGTAACCTGGACGCTTGATGTGCGTATTGGCTCGCTCTATCTCACGTGAGAGGTCGGTACGCCGGAGACATCAGGTCGTCGACCAGCGGTCCCCCTTGAATTGCGTCCAAGGATGGCCAGGCTGCTCTTCCGTCCGGGTGCTCCTGTCAGGACTCACTCACTGAAAAGCGAAGGCTACGACCGTGCGTACGTACAGCCCCAAGCCCGGCGACGTCCAGCGTCAGTGGCACGTCATCGACGCGACCGACGTCGTGCTCGGCCGCCTGGCTTCCCAGGCCGCCAACCTCCTCCGGGGCAAGCACAAGGCGATCTACGCGCCGCACGTTGACACTGGTGACTTCGTCATCATCATCAACGCCGACAAGGTGCACCTGTCCGGTAACAAGAAGACCCAGAAGCTGGCCTACCGCCACTCGGGCTTCCCGGGCGGTCTGCGCTCGGTGCGCTACGACGACCTCCTGGACAAGAACCCGGAGAAGGCCGTCGAGAAGGCCATCAAGGGCATGATCCCCAAGAACAGCCTGGGCCGCCAGATGCTCTCGAAGCTGAAGGTCTACTCGGGCGACCAGCACCCGCACGCTGCCCAGCAGCCGGTGCCGTTCGAGATCACCCAGGTCGCGCAGTAATTCGGCCACCAAGCCCCCCAACACTGAAAAGAGCTGAGGAACACCGTGGCCGAGACCACTGAAACCCTTGAGGTCGACTTCGACGAGACCGTCGTCGAGGGCGAGTACACCTCCGAGGAGAGCTACACCTCCGAGTCCCTGGCCGGCCGCTTCGGCGAGGCCGTCCCGGGCGCCGGCCTTGGCCGCCGCAAGGAGGCGATCGCCCGCGTGCGCATCGTCCCCGGCACCGGCCAGTGGAAGATCAACGGTCGCACCCTTGAGGGCTACTTCCCCAACAAGGTGCACCAGCAGACCGTGAACGAGCCCTTCAAGCTCCTGGAGCTGGACGGCCGTTACGACGTCGTCGCCCGCATCAGCGGTGGCGGCGTCTCCGGCCAGGCCTACGCGCTGCGCCTCGGCGTTGCCCGTGCCCTGAACGAGGCCGACGTGGACAACAACCGCGGCGCGCTGAAGAAGGCCGGCTTCCTGACCCGTGACGCCCGCGCCGTCGAGCGCAAGAAGGCCGGTCTGAAGAAGGCCCGCAAGGCGCCGCAGTACAGCAAGCGCTAATCGCCTCCCCGGGGGTGCGGTCCGCCCTGGCGGCGCACCCCCTGGTTGCGCGAAACCGTCGCCCCGGAGTACCCCGTGTACTCC
>NZ_JBHVFE010000295.1:0-11242 GCF_042801945.1 Kitasatospora sp. NPDC057542 | reverse complement strand
CACGGGCGCGGTGCCCCCGCCCACTACGGGGTGGTCGCACCAGGGGGCGCTTGGCAAGGCGTCGACCGCCCGCCGCTGAACCGGGAGCGCCGGCGCGGAACGATCACGTCGGCGGCGTGTCGCGCTGGGCGGCCAGTGTGAGCGTGAAGTTCCACCCTGCGGTTGGACACCGATTCGCCGGCAGGCGGCACAGGTCTGGTGGGCGGGCCATGGGCTCGCTCGATCATGTCCCCGGCCCGGGTAGCCGTGAAGTTCACTGCCTGCGCTGACCGAATTCGCGTCACCAACCGGCGAAGGTGTTCTTCAGCAGCGCCGCCCGGTCCGCCTGAGCGCCGGTCTGCGGGAGCGTGATCGCCGAGAGCGAGGCGATCACGCCGGTGACGAACCGGAGCGGTCCGGCTCGGGGACGGGGAGTCTGGATGCACGCCCTTCGAACGCCTCGGCGAATCACCCCGAGTTCCGGGCGTCCCCGGCGCGTGTGCCCTGACAGGAAGTACCCGCAGGGGCTGCCCGGGAGCCGTGCGCCTCGGCTCAGGTGAAGGCGATGACGAGCACGGCGGTCGCCAGCAGGAGGACAACCGTCAACGCCGGCGCACTGGGGCACCCGCCGGGCTCGGAGGTGACGGCGACCGTCGAGACGATGGGGACCGTCGGCGAGAGGACGACCGCCAACCACGCCACGGTACCGGTGGGAACCCTGGCCCACGGCGGCTCACCGGGTGGAGAGGACGGGGTCCTCCGCGATACGGAGCGCGCGGCGTGCCGCACGGTCGCCTCGCCTTCGCCGTGCGGACAGAAACCGATCGGTACGTCTCCTCGGCCTGGGTGGAGCAGGACTTCGGCAGGATCCGGCGGGAGTTCACGCCGGCGTATGACCGGTGCGCGACTGCGCCGCCGTGGGCTCTCCCGACTGCGGCAGGAAGGGATGTCGGTGAGCGCCGGGAAGGTGGTCGTGGTGTGGCTCAGTTGAGGACGACGGGGTGGCCGGTGAGGTGGACGCCGGCCTGGCGCAGTTCGTGGAGGGCTGCGGTGGTGGTGTCGGTGGCGACGCCCGCGGTGTAGTCGAGCAGGACGCGGACGGTGAATCCGGCTCGTGCGCCGTCGAGGGCGGTGGCCTTGACGCAGTGGTCGGTGGCGATGCCGACGACGTCGACATGGGTGACGTCCCGGGCGCGCAGCCAGTCGGCGAGCGGGGTGCCGGTTTCGGTGGAGCCTTCGAAGCCGCTCTTGGAGGCGGAGTGCGCGCCTTTGTAGAAGACCTCGTCGACGGTCCCGGACTGGGCGGTGGGGGCGAAGTGCGGGTGGAACTCGCTGCCGTCGCTGCCGACGACGCAGTGCACGGGGAAGGAGTTGCGGAAGTCCGGGTGGTCGGAGAAGTGGCCGCCGGGGTCGATGTGGTGGTCGCGGGTGGCGACGATGTGCGTGTACGTGGTGCCGGCGGTGCGCCGGGTGAGGTCGGCGATGGCGCGGGCGCGGTCGGCTCCGCCCTTGACCGGGACGCTGCCGCCCTCGCAGAAGTCCTTCTGCACGTCGACGACGATCAGTGCGCGGTGCATGGCGTAACCCTTCCCGGCGGAAACCCGTGTTCCTGATCCGTGCCCCGTCGGCGACAGGACGGTCGCGCTCCGGGCGCATGGTTCACCCGACCGCCGGGCGTCCCGCTTCGCCGCCGGCTACGGGCGCCGCCACTGTGCCGTCGAGTAGTGCGTCGGCACTGCTGTGTGTGGGGGGACCAGGAGGCACCTCCCCGGCACGGGCTGGTCGCCTGGGACGGCAACACCGCAGCGAGGCACAAGACGAGGCGGCTGGAGGGCACGACCGGGCTGGACGCGGCCGGCAGGTGCTTGGGATGGCCCGCTCGGAGATGGGCGGTACCGCGGACGGGGGTCGGCCGCACGGGCGCGCCGCACGCGATGGCGGTCAACGAGACCGTGCTCGCCTTCGTCCTGGGCGGCACCGCACCGGGTGCCGCGGGTGGGGTCGGCGCCGTGCGCTCCCGGTCGACCGAGACCGAGCTCCTGCTGCCGGGCGGGAAGCGCAAGGTGCGCCCGGACGGTGTGTGGCAGGCCCCGGAGATCGGGGTGCCGGTGCTCATGGTCGAGGCGACCGCTCCACCATGGCACCGGCCCGGGTCGCCGCGAAGTTCACCGGCTACCGCTTCACCAGCGCGCTCGCCCAGGGCCACCGGAACTGCTTCGGCAGCCCGCCCACCATCTCGTGCAGCGTTCTTCGGGCTATTGCCGACCGCGCACTCCGGCCGCTCCCGCCAGCCGGAACTGAGCGATTCGTAGGCCGGGAACAGGCTCGACAGTGCCGATCCGGGAGAAGCCGTGACGCTCGTAGAGCTCCACGGCCGGGCGGTTGTCGGCACCGGTACTCACCAGAACGGCCCGGCCCGGAACCATCTCGGTCGTAAGGTGCTGCAGGAGCCTGGAAGCCAGCCCGCGACGGAACCACGGCGGATCGACGCACACCCGGTCGATGTCGACCGCATCCTCCTCGTCGAGCTCCTGCCAGGCGATGAACGCCACGACCCGGCCATCGACCGTTGCCCCCAGCCACCGCAGCGGCTGGACGCGCATCTCCTCCAAACTCTCGCCCAGAGCGGGGATACCGGCGAAGCCGATCAGCTCCGCCTCGACTGCGTAGGCACGGTGGCCGATCCCGTGCACGGCTGCCGCGACCGCATCGTCCAGCAAGGACAGCTCGCCGATCACGAGTCCGGGAATCCGGGTCGACGACTGGCCTGGGCGCGGGAGCGGCTTGGTGTAGCAGCGGCTGAGCTGCTTGTCCTGATAGGGCGGGCAGTCGGAGATGGGGGTGTAGCCGGCGCGGGTGTAGAGAGCGATGGCTTCGGGCTGGTGGACTCCGGCTTTCAGGCGGATCTCGGGGTGTCCGAGAGCGGCGGCGGTGCGTTCGGCCTCGGCGAGCAGTCGGGTGGCGATGCCGTGTCCGCGGGCGTCGGGTGTGACGTACAGGCGCGTGAGCTCGGCCGCGCCGTCGGGGCGCGGCTGGACGGCGCAGCAGCCGACGGGTCGGCCGTCGGTCTGTGCCAGCAGGAAGCGGATGTCGGGGTGGGGGCGGGCGTCACCGGTGCAGGGCTCGTCGGGGTGGCGCGCGGCGAGGCCGGCGTCGAGGTCGCGGACCAGTTGCAGGACTCTCGGGTCGTCGGGTGCGGCCTGGGTGATGGTCAGGTCGTGGGTGGTCACAGGCTGTGGTGCCTTTCGAGGATGAGGTCCACCTGGGTTCGCAGGGCGCGCCGTTGGAAGATCCGATGGGTAGGCGTCGGGGTCGGTCACGGCGGTGAGGTCCGGGCCGTCCAGGCAGGCGACCAGCGCAGGAACCCGTGATCGCGGGTTCGACGTTCGTGGAGGAGTTCGGGGTCGGTACGGGTGACGAGTCGCAAGGGCGATCAGACCGTGTCGACCGGTCGTCGACCACGACTGGCCTGGGCTTGGAGGAAGGTGCGGGCTTCGCCGAGGTCACGGAAGCGGGCGAAGACGCGTACCGGGCCGGTGGTGGAGTGGAGGTGCGGCCTTGCCAGTCCCGTATCGGCGCAGCCCCCGGTAGGTGCGAACGGCCGGGGGCTGCGCCGTACGGGGGTGGCGGGGTCCGGTCTCCAGTCGTACCGGAAGGGCCGGGGGCACTTCGGCGCTTAGCGCGGCGGGTCGACCTTCTCGACCGGGCCGAAGTCGCGGAAGGTGCCGTGGGTGCGCACCTGGATGCCCCGCAGCTCGGTCTTCCGGTCGTAGCGGACGGTGCGGCCCTGGGCGTCGATCCACTGGTCGAGCTGGAAGCTCTCCACGCCCTTGCCCTTGAGGATCTTGTACTGCTCGGGCTCCACGGCCTTCATCGGCTCCAGGCCGACCGTGCCGGAGAGGTGGTAGCACGGCGTGCCCTCGCAGTCCTCCATCCCCGTGCGTGCGGACGGACCGAGGGCCAGCAGCGCCTTGGCGTAGCCGTGGTAGTCGGGGATCCGGTCACCGAGCGGGGAGGTGCGCCAGCTGCTGCCGCTCTTGATGTAGGTGGTGCCGTCGTCGGTGACGACGACGGTCGGGCTGTCGCTCCCGCTGCCGATCACGTCGGTGCCACCCGCGCTCATGGACTCGGCGAGCCGGCCGGAGCGGACCGGCCCGTTGAGGTTCACCCGGGCCCTGGTGAGCGCGCTGATCGGGCCGCCTTCGGTCGTGAAGTCCTGGGTGGCCGCGTACGGCGTCTTCTCCGCGAGTGCGAGCGCCTTCTCCGGGTCGATCACCCCGCCCTCCGTCGTGGCGACGGCGGTGGCGGTGGCGGTGGCGGTGGGCGTGGGCGTCGCGACGGCGGTGGGCGTCGGCGTGACGGTCGCCGTGGGCGTGGAGGCCGGCGCGGTCGAGGACGCGGCCGGCGCCGCGTCGTCGGTGCAGCCCACCAGAGCGACGAGGGAGACTGCCGCGGCGGCGACGGCGAGCACAGTGGAGCGGCGCATGATCAGGAGAACCCCCGGTCGAACGAAGAGACGGGGAATCCTGACACATCACCTGGTCCGGGATCGAACCTTTTTCTCGTCAGGGCCGGTCTCCTGACGGCGGATCGACACGACGCCCGCGTCCAGGTCGACCCGAGCCCCGGGCGGAGCACCGGCGTACTCGACGGGCGTCGCCCACCCGGTGGGCGATGCGACGAGACCGGGCCGGCACACCTGCCTGGGCGCCGTCCCGCTGCTCTGACCGGCCTCCTGGCCGAGTTCAGCCCACCCGGCCCGCTGCGCCGCGCCCGCAGTCTGGGCGCCTCGCTTCGAACACGGTCGCCGCAGGCAGCTGGGACGGGGCCTCGGCCCTGATCCCCGACTGGCGCCCTACCTGGGCGGGGGCCAAATACGACAAAACCTCACCCAAGGTCATGGCCTATGCCATACCGTCATCACACGGATACGGAGCGAAGGAGGCGTCATGGCGCAACGAAAGCACTTGGAACAGGCCAAGGAATATACGGAACAGGCCAAGACCGCAGTGGACAAGGTCACCGACCCCGGGCACCGAGCAATCGCGCTGGCGCTCCTCGCGTTGACCGAAGCTGTGCTGGAGACCGGCTTCGACGTCGACCGCGTCGGCACCGAGGTCAACAAACTGCGCGACGACGTTCGCGATGTGCTGGCGGAGCGTTAGCAGGTCGACACGGAGTCCGGCTCGCGACCTCGGCGCCGGGGTCGGCCAACTGACGAGCACGGCCCTCCGATCAGCCGAGGAGGGCTTCGACACGGCCGAGGAGATCGGCCACTTGCCCCCATCCGCACGGATCGAGCCCAGCCCGTCGAGGCCATCCCCTCCGTCGTGTACGGCGGTGACCCGCGACCGCCGGAACCCGAGCCGCTGGCTGAGCCGCCTTTGGCATGAACCGCGGACCCACACCAACGCGGCACTGCGTGCCGCGAGCTGCCGGCAACGCAAGAGCGACCCACTCGGCGGTGCGAACACTCCGGTCCAGCCGGCAAACGACGCCTGACCTAAGCCGCGTTCGAATTCTGACCTGGGAGAACGTCGCTCAGAGGCTTGCAGGCAGACGCTCAGGGCCAGTCCTCGGTGATGGGAAACATGTCGGCGTACGGATTGGGTTCGCCGGTCTGTGGGTCCAGGCCGGCCAGAAGCCGTCGACGTTGCTCGCGCCAGCTGACGAACGTGTCCGTCTGGTTCCAGAGCGACGAATCGCCGAGTGGGCAGGCATCGAACCGGCCCAGCATCATGCGGGTGATGAACTGGACCATGCCGCAGTCGAACAGGGCCCACGGCGACTCGTTCCATGAGTGGTGCCGTCGCCAGGCTACGACTGGCCACTTGTCCGGATCGGGGTCGTTCATGAGCCAGGCCATCTCGTTGGCGTTCATTCCAGAGCCCCAGGGCAGTACGGCATCGGCACCGAGCGTCACGCCAGGGACCCCTCCGTCCTTGTCCCAGAGCCCCCGCAGGCAGGCCGTCATGCTGCCGATGTGAGACCCCTCCCACCCGCGTACGTCACTCGGCAACGGGGGCAGGATGACGAGCTCTCCGATGTCGCCCATGCCGTAGGTGTCCAGCAGTGCCTTGTAGTCGCTTGGAAGCTTGGTGCCCAGCAGAGCTTCGGCCGCAGCCCAGTCGATCCGTTCGCCGCCTGCGAGGTCTGCTGGTACAAGATCGAGCAATACGGCCAGGTCGGGATGAACGATGCCCATGGTGGATCCTCTTGGGGTTGGTGACCAGCCACCATAGTCGCGAGGGCTGACAGGGAGGGGGGACGTCTTGTCAGGAGCGGCCGAACCAGCGGCGCTTGGCCCGCGGCTGGGGTGCGGCGCCATTCGCCGGGGCCGTTGACGGGTCGTCGTACTCGCGGGAGATCACCTGGACCTGTCCCGACTCGACGTCGTGGCGCACCGTGTCCAGGCCCTGGCGGTCCAGTTGGGCGATGGTGTCGGCGTGGATGGTGGTGTTCAGGGCGAGCATCCCGACCTTCGGGTGCCTGCGGCCGAGCTTCACCTCCTCGCCGAGCAGGATCTGCATCAGGCGGTCGGCGGAGGCCGAGGGCAGGTCCTCGTCCACGGCGACGTGCAGGATCAGGTGTTCCTCGCCGCCGGCCCGCCACCGGGCGTGCGCCACCCACACCGAGCGGACGGCGGGGAACTCGCGGATCCGCCGGACCAGCGCGTCGCGCAGGGCGACCGCCACCGGGTCGGTGGACCAGTCGAGCTTCATTTCCGCCCCGGGCCCGTGGGTCGCCCAGTGCCGCAGCACCTGCTCGGGAAAGATCGCCTGCCCGTTTCCGGAGCGGACCCCGAGTACGGCGACGCCGGTCTTCTCCAGGATGTCCCTCAGCCGCGCCGCGTCGCAGTGCACCATCCCGGCGGCCGCCGGCAGCAGCCGCGCGCCGAGCGCCGCGTCGGTGAACCCGAGCAGCGTGGGCGGCTGCTCGTCGTCGGGGAGGAACATCACCGATCCGGTGTCGGTGACGGGAACGAACACCCCGCCCTCGAACAGCGCGGCGAGCACCGCCTCCGGCGCAGGCTCGTGCCCGTCCGTACGGCGGTCGAGAAGGTCGGCGAGGCGCACGTTCGGATGCTCGATCACGCGTGCAGCGTAGTGCCCGGACTGCCGCCCCGACCCACTCGCTGATCCGTGGGGGGAGGTCCACCTCCTCCACACCTCCACGAGAAGCTTCGCCCACCCTGGCCGCGCCCGGCGTGAGCTGGTTCAGGGGGGCTGTCGGGCCGGCTCGGGCTGCGCCGTCCCGTGCCGTGCCCGCACCCGATTCTGCCGGGCCGTCATCATCGGTGTCGCGGTCGACCTGTGCGGCTGCGCGGGAGGCGGTCCGAGGCCGTCTGATGCAGGCTGGCTGCATGGGTGTTACGGGTGCGGACGGCGGAAGGGCAGGGAACTCCGTGGCCGAAAGCGACGCGGCGCTGTCGGGGTGTGTTGCGCTGGTGACGGGTGCGTCCAGCGGTATCGGGGCTGCCACGGCCCTGGCGCTGGCCCGGGAGGGGGCGGCAGTGGCGCTGGTGGCCCGCAGCACCGAAAGGCTGCAGGAGCTGGCAGACACGATCCGGGCCCATGGCGGCTCGTGCGCCGTCATCAGCGCCGATCTGCGTGACACCGCACGGGCCCGGGACACCGTCGAGGAGGCCGCCGAGCGCTTGGGGCGGCTGGACGTGCTGGTGAACAACGCCGGTTACGTTGCGATGGGGGATGTCGAGGAGGTCGGCGCCGAGGAGGTCGACCGGATGGTCGACCTCAACCTGACGGCCGTCCTGCACCTGTCGCAGGCGGCGTTGCCGCACCTGCTGCGTGCCGCGGCGGGCGGCCCGCGCAAGGTCGCCGACCTGGTCAACGTCAGCTCGGCTGCGGGCCGCGTGGTGCGCCGCGGCAACGGCGTGTACTCGGCGACGAAGCACGCGGTGTGCGCGTTCAGCGAGGTCCTGCGCCAGGAGGTGACCCGGCGCGGTGTCCGGGTGGGCGTGATCGAGCCAGGACTGACCTCGACGCACATGGCGACCGGTCCCGGACTCGCCTCGGCCCGCGGCATGGCACAGGAGTCCTGGCTGCGGGCCGAGGACATCGCCCGCTCCATCGTCTTCATGGTCACCCAGCCCCCGCACGCCGCGGTCAACGAGATCATGGTGCGCCCGACGGCCCAGGAGCACTGAACCCCACCCCGCAGCAGCTGACCGGACGGCGTCCGCTGCTGGGGTTGCCGGCCTCGTGCTCGCTGCCCGCCGCTGCGCCCTGGCCGATCGACGGCAACACTGCCGCCCGGCACAAGACCTGGAGACCGGAAGGCACGGCCGGACTGGACGCCGCCGGGCAGGTTCTCGGGATGGTCCGCTCGGAGATGGGCTCCACGGCCCGGGGCGCCGCCCCTCCGGGCATCGACGTCCCGCGCCCCGGCATCGACCGGTGGCGTGGAACCGGGCCCTGGGTGCGGGCGTCCGTCCTTCACGACGGCAGCCGGTGATCACGGTTGCCGGCCGCCCCTGGAAGGAGCACCGTGACGGACGGTACGTCGGAGAGCGCGTCGCCCGCTGGCAGAGGCCGTTGGCGTCTCGCCGCGCTGATCGGGTGCGGGGTGCTGCTGCTGGGCCCGGCCGCGCTCGCGGTGGTGCGGCTGTTCGGGTGGGACGACGGCACGGTGTGGGCCCTGCCGATGGCCGGGCTGCCGTACGCGGCGCTGCTCAGCGTGCTGCTGCTGGCGGCGGTGGCGGTGCTGCGCGAACGGTGGCTGACCGGGGCCGCGGCCGTGCTGGTGGTGCTGCAACTGTGGTGGCTGGTACCCCGGCTCGTCCCGGACGGGGCCGACGCCCCGGCCGACGCGCCCCGGCTGCGGGTGGCGACCAGCAACAACTTCATGGGGCAGGTCTCGCCGAAGTCCCTGGTCGACCTGGTACGCGACCAGCGGATCGACGTGCTCGCGGTCGAGGAGCAGAGCGACTCCGCCGCCGACACGCTGGACGCGGCCGGCATCCGCGCCCTGCTGCCGCACCGCGAGCGGCCGGCCGGCACCGACACCGCGCTCTACACCCGGCTGCCCGTCAGCTCCGTCGCCGACCCTGCCTGGCCGACCACCAACCTGACCGTCGAGGTCGGCGGCCGCCCGGTGCAGCTGGTCGCCGTGCACACCTACTACCCGCTCGGCGATGCCCGCCGCTGGGCCGAGGGACTGCACGACCTGCGCGCCGCCGCGCCCGGGCGCACCCGCAACGCGGTCCTGCTGGGCGACTTCAACGCGACCCTCGACCACAAGCCGATGCGCGACCTGATCGGCACCGGCCTGGCCGACACCCACGAGGAACTCGGCGCGGGCCTCTTCCCGACCTGGCCCCAGGACCACCCCGACTACCGCGTCCCGGCCGTGATCCAGATCGACCACGTCCTGCACGGGCCCGCGCTGACCGCCGTCGACGTCGCCGAGCACGCCCTGCCGCGCAGCGACCACCGTGCCGTGGTGGCCGAACTCGCCGTCCTGCGCTGAACGCGGAACGCGGGGAGCCGGGGGCGGCCCCACACCGTCCCCGGCTCCTCTCCCTGCTCCCGGCCCTCCCGGCCCCCGGCCCCACGGCCGCCGGGGGGCCCGTCCGCTCCCCGGCGGGCGTGATCAGGCCGTAGCGCCCGTCGTAGCGGTGGTGCAGGACGTCCGGCCGGTCGCGTCGGTGCGGGCCGGCGCCGCGGCCGCGCCCGGGCTGTTCGGATCCACCGACAGCGCAACCACGTCGAGCGGTGTCGCTCCGCTCACGAGAATGGGTTCCGGCTCGGATTCCGGCGATGGTCGGGGTCATGGCCGACCACGGGCACCTCGACGGGGAAGGGCACGGCGGGGACACCCCCGAGGAACGCACCCCGCTCGTCCTGCGCTGGTCGCCGACCCAGCCGTTGAACGCCTGGCCCGACGAGGCGCTCCGCACGAATTGCTCGAACTGACCCTCGTGGAGCAAGAATACGTTCGGCGTGATTCGAGTCGGAAAGGTAGCAGATGAGCAGAATCCCGGTAGAGATCGACACCCCGGACATCATGGTCGATCTGGACGTGCTCGAACGGAACATCGAGCGCATGGCAGCCGCACTACGGGCCAAGGGCCTGCGGCTGCGCCCTCACGCCAAGACCCACAAGATGCCGGAGATCGCCGCGCGGCAGCTCGCGGCGGGGGCCGTCGGGCTGACGGTGGCGACCATCGGGGAGGCCGAGGTCTTCGCCGAGCACGGCGCCACCGACCTCTTCATCGCCTATCCGCTCTGGATCGGGCCCCGGCACGCCGAGCGCCTGCGCCGGCTCGGCACCAGGGCGAGGATCGCGATCGGAACGGACTCCGTCGAAGCCGCAGAGGCGGCTGGCCGCCACCTCGGGGCCGCGGCCGGCGACATCGAGGTCATGGTGGAGATCGACAGCGGGCACCACCGCAGCGGCGTCCACCCGGAACAGGCCGTGGCGGTGGCCCGGGCAGCGGCCCGTGCCGGCCTGCGCGTCGGGGGAGTGTTCACCTTCCCGGGCCACGGCTACGCACCGGGGATGCCGGCGAAGGCGGCCGAGGAAGAGCAGCAGGCCCTCGGGCGGGCCGCCGAACTGCTTGCCGCCGCAGGTTTCGAGGTCACGCGGGTGAGCGGCGGATCCACCCCGACTGCGGAGCTGACCGGGACCTCGGCGGTCACCGAGGCGCGGCCGGGCGTCTACGTGTTCGGCGACGCCCAGCAGCTCGAACTCGGACGGTGCACCATGGCGGACATCGCGCTGACGGTCGCGGCGACCGTCGTCAGCAGGCACGAGGGAGACGACACCACGCCCCGGAGGCTCGTCCTGGACGCGGGCAGCAAGGTCCTCGGCGGAGACCGACCCGCCTGGGCGACGGGCTTCGGCCGGCTCATGGACCACCCGGAAGCCCGCATCACGGCGCTGTCCGAGCACCACGCCACCGTGCTCTGGCCCGACGACAGCGACCTGCCCGCGCTCGGCGAGCGGCTGCGCGTGGTTCCCAACCACGTCTGCGTCGCGGTGAACCTCGTCGACGACGTCGCCGTGGTCAGCGGCGGCACGATGGTGGACCGCTGGCGCGTGGCCGCCCGCGGCAGGAACGCCTGACCGAGGCGCCCTGCGGACCCGCGGCGTGCATCGATCAGCCGCACGCCATCGGGGGACCTGTCCAGGAGGAGAGCGCCGCCACCTCCACAGACCCGACGACCGTCGAGCACCCTGCGGGGCCCGCACGATCCGGCACGTTCGACCTGGGGCCGGCCGTGGCCTGCGAGGCCACGAC
>NZ_JBHVFE010000294.1:0-11245 GCF_042801945.1 Kitasatospora sp. NPDC057542 | reverse complement strand
CCACTGCTGTGACGACGGCGCCCTCGGCGGAACGCTGCGGGGTCAGTCCCGCACGACGACGACCGGGGCGACCATCAGCTGGGTGCGGCGCGGGTTGGCGGTGACGGCCGGCAGCTCGGTGCCGTAGGTCACGACATCCTCGGGCTTGCGGGCACCCGGGATCTTGCTGAAGTCCTCGACCGAGGCCAGCGTCGTCCGGCGCGGGTTCGCCGTGGCTCGGCTGGGCAGCGTGGACTGGGTGGCCTTCTTCGCCTGGGACATCGAGAGCACCTCGTGGTCATGGCCGGGCCGATCGGCACGGCCTGATGGATTCCGATTGATTCGGAGGGGTTCTGGGCAGGCTGATCGGGGCCGTGCTCCGGAGACAGCCAGGTTACGAGATCTCTTTCCACAGAGACCGTGACCAAAGCTACACATTAGACTGTGATATTGCTCACAAAATGCCGAGCAAAACGCAGATATCCGACATATCGCCGCAGCGGAATTTTCCGACATTCCACCGATAAAGGGCATTCCAGAAGGTCTGCGACTCTTCCCGACCCCGGGTCCGCTTGGCATGCATCCGGCAAGTGTCCGAAAAAGGCGGTATTCCGGTCCGGTTACCGCACAGTCCGTGAGATTGTGCAAGCGGTCGGTAGCGCCGGGCGCCTGGTTCCTGCGGCCCTTGTTGGGATTCCCCGGCTGTGCTGGAATGCGACGGACCGTGGGTAGGGAGTGGTCCACCCCGGTGCCCGCTCTCCCGGACCGGCCGGGGTGCGGATGGAAACTCGACACCGTCCAGGCCGTGGCGACGCGGCGGGACGCCCGGTCCAGAGGTTGCGACGCCAGTGCAGGGACGTTTCAAAAGGGGTAGCGGCGCCGCGGGTAACCCGGAGTCGCGCGAGCCTGTGGCAGCCCCCCAACAGGCGGCGGCCCCCGGCGGCCCGGCCGAGCCGGTGACACCCGAGGCCAACGGCCGCCCGGAGGAGGACGGCCAGGAGCGGAAGTCCACCCGGGACAAGCTCCGCACGTCCCTGACCCGGCGCCGCGCCACCGGTCTGAACCGGCTCGCGATGCGCAACTGGCGCATCCGCACCCGTCTGATCGCGCTGCTCGCCCTCCCTGTGCTGGTCTCGCTGGTCCTCGGTGGCCTGCGCATCCAGAGCTCGATGGAGAACTCGCAGCAACTCGCCCAGATGGCCAACCTGTCCGACCTGGCCAAGAAGGCGACCAACCTCGCGGACGCGCTCCAGACCGAGCGCGACATCAGCGCCGGCCCGATCACCCACGACCCGGCCGCCCCGCTGGACGACGACATCGTCGCGGCCCGCAAGTCCACCGACGACCTGAGCCGCACCTTCACCGCGTCCTCCGACAAGTTCGAGAACCTCGAACTGTCCGGCGGAAAGGCGCTGTTGCTCCAGATCCGCAAGGACCTGAACTCGATCGCGGACACCCGCAGCCTGCCGTACCAGAACAACCAGAACATCCAGTCGACGATCACCGCCTACGACGTGATCATCCGCGACCTGCTGTCCATCACCCAGGACATCGCGCTCGCGTCGAACAACAAGGACCTGGTCGTCTCCACCCGCGCGCTCCAGCAGTTCTCGCTGGCGAAGAACGCGACCTCGCAGCAGCGGGCCCTGATCAGCGCCGCGCTCGCCAACCCGAAGACCCCCGACCTCAGCCCCAGCGACGAGTCCTTCGGTATCCGCCTGCGCAGCTCGTACGACAACGCGATCGCAAGCTTCAACAACATCTACACCGCGCACGACCTGGACAACCTGCGCAGCCAGTTGAGCTACAACTCGGTGGTCGCCGACGCCGACCGCTACGCCTCCACGATCCTCACCCAGAGCGGCATCCGCCAGACCGAGGCGGTCACCTACAAGGACTGGTTCGAGAAGGCCAGCGCCAAGATCACCGCCGAGCGCCGGATCGAGTCCAAGCTCATCGAGAACCTGGACGGCAAGGCCGAGGACCTCCAGGCCCAGGCCGACGCCGACGCCCTGATCATCGGTGTCGCGATCGCCCTGGTGCTGCTCGTCGCCCTCGGTGGCGCCGGTCTGATCGCCCGCTCGATGGTGCGCTCGCTGACCCGTCTCCAGGCCGCGGCCGAGGACGTCGCCGAGCGCCGTCTGCCCGAGCTGGTCAAGACCCTCTCCGAGGCCGACCCGCACGACGTCGACATCACGGTCGAGCCGGTCGCCGTCGACTCCACCGACGAGATCGGCCACGTGGCCCACGCGTTCGACATGGTGCACAGCGAGGCCGTCCGCCTCGCCGCCGAGCAGGCCCTCCTGCGCGGCAACATCAACGCGATGTTCACCAACCTCTCGCGCCGCAGCCAGGGCCTCATCCAGCGCCAGCTGTCGCTCATCTCCGAGCTGGAGAGCCGCGAGGCGGACCCGGACCAGCTGGCCAACCTCTTCAAGCTGGACCACCTCGCGACCCGCATGCGCCGCAACGGCGAAAACCTCCTCGTCCTCGCGGGCGAGGACCCGGGCCGCCGCTGGACGCGTCCCGTCCCGCTCGTCGACGTGCTCCGCGCCGCCGCCTCCGAGGTGGAGCAGTACGAGCGCATCGAGCTCGCCGCCGTGCCGTCGGCCGAGGTCGCCGGCCGCGTCGTCAACGACCTCGTCCACCTGCTCGCCGAGCTGCTGGAGAACGCCACCTCGTTCTCCAGCCCGCAGACCCGCGTCCGGGTCACCGGCCACGCGCTGCCGGACGGCCGCGTCCTGGTCGAGATCCACGACACCGGCATCGGCCTGAGCCCCGACGACCTCGCCGAGATCAACGAGCGCCTCGCCAACCCGCCGACGGTGGACGTCTCGGTCTCCCGCCGCATGGGCCTCTTCGTGGTCGGCCGCCTGTCGCTGCGCCACGGCATCCGGATCCAGCTGCGCCCCAGCGACTCCGGCGGCACCACTGCGCTGGTCATGCTCCCGGTGGACGTCACCAACTCGGGCGACCGCCGCGGCTCCGGCCGAACCGGTTCCGGCCAGGGCAAGCAGCAGCGCGGGGCCGCCCCGACGCCGCGCCAGCAGCGCCAGGTGCCGCCCGGCCGCCAGAGCGGTCCGGCCGCGCTCGGCCAGGGCCCGGCCGCCGGTGCCCCGCAGGGCGGCCGCCCGCAGCTCGGCCAGGGCGGTCCGGCCGCTCCGGCCGGACCCGGTCCGCAGGCCGGCCCGGGTGCGCCCGGCAACGGTCTGCCGACCCGCCAGGTCGGCCAGTCGCTGAAGGGGAACCCGGTCCCGCAGGACGGCGGTCGGCAGGGACAGGGCCGGCAGCCCGCCCAGCAGCCGCAGCAGAGCCAGGCCCCGCAGAACCAGCAGGCTCCGCAGCAGGCCCAGCAGGGCGGTCTGCCGCAGCGCGCCCCGGGCCGCCAGGGCCCGCCGCAGACCGGCCCGAACGGCCTGCCCCGCCGCGGCCGTCAGCAGCAGCCCGGTCAGCCCCAGCCGGGCCGGCCGCAGACCGGTCAGCCCCAGCCCGGTCAGCCCCAGCCGGGCCGGCCCGGTCAGGAACGGCCTCGCCCCGGCGGTGAGTTCGACGGCGGTCCGGGTGCCCGGACCGGCGAGCAGCCGCAGCACGGCCGTCCCGGCGGTCCCGGCATGCCGCAGCAGGGTGCCCGTCCGGGCAACCGTCCGCAGGACGGCCTGCCGCAGCGCCGTCCGGCCCCGCAGGGCCCCGGTGCCCCCGGCCGGCCCGCCGCCCAGGGCCCGCGCGGTCCGCAGCGCCCCGGCCCGGACGCGCCGCAGCGCGACCGTCAGCCGCAGCTGCCGCCGCAGGCCCCGCAGCAGCCGCTGCCGTCGGCCGAGCCGGCGCCGGTGGAGAGCACCCAGCAGTTCGCCCGCCCGCGCTTCGAGGCCAGCCAGATCGACCCGCGCGACCCGCTGGGCCTCGGCCTGGTCGAGCCGGTGCTGCCGAACGTGCCGAACCCGCCGCGTCCGGAGCCGGTGCGCCAGGAGCAGGCCCCCCAGCAGCCGCAGCCGCTGCCGTACCAGCAGCCGCAGCCGCTGCCGTACCAGGAGCCGATGGCGCTGCCGACCGGCCCGTCCGAGGCCACCGGTCAGCAGAGCGCCGGCGAGCAGCCCTGGTACCCGCAGGCCGAGGGGCAGCAGGCGCGGCCGCGGCCGTACCAGCCGCGCCGCCCCGGCACCACCGCGCCGGAGTTCCAGCAGCAGGCCCAGGAGCAGCAGCAGCCCCAGCAGGCACCGCAGCAGCAGGCCCCCCGGCAGACACCGCAGCAGCAGGCCTCCCCGCAGGCTCCGCAGCAGCCGCAGGGCCAGCCGCAGCAGAACCAGCAGCAGCCGGGCAGCGACGACGCGCCCTGGCGTCCGTCCGCGAACGACGAGCGCTGGCGCCGCGCCGAGCAGATCCGCGAGCCCTCGACCAGCGGCGTCACCATGTCGGGCCTGCCCCGGCGGACCCCGCAGGCCAACCTGGTCTCCGGCACCGCCGAGGCCTCGCCGCTGACCGGTCCGCAGGTCTCCCGGGCCCCCGAGGAGGTCCGCGGCCGGCTGACCAACCTGCGCCGCGGCATCCAGCAGGGCCGCCGCGCCGGGGCCGAGCAGGCCGCCGGTCAGACGGGCTACCAGCATGGTGCCCAGCAGGCCGGATTCGATAGTTTCGGTGGCCGGAGCGACGGCAACGGCGCAGATCACCAGGAGCGTTGAGTTGAACCAGATGAGCCAGGCCGCACAGAACCTGAACTGGCTGATCACCAATTTCGTGGACAACACCCCCGGGGTGTCCCACACCGTGGTGGTCTCCGCGGACGGCCTCCTGCTGTGCATGTCCGAGGGCTTCCCGCGCGACCGTGCCGACCAGCTCGCCGCCGTCGCCTCCGGCCTCACCTCCCTCACCTCCGGCGCCAGCCGGATCTTCGAGGGCGGCGAGGTCAACCAGACCGTGGTCGAGATGGAGCGGGGATTCCTTTTCCTGATGGCCATCAGCGACGGCTCCGCACTCGCCGTCCTGGCCGCCCCCGACTCCGACATCGGCCTGGTCGGCTACGAGATGGCCCTGCTCGTCGACCGCGCCGGCGCCGTCCTCACCCCCGCACTCCGCGCGGAACTCCAGGGCAGTCTCCTGCACTGACCCGAGCCGCCGAGCGGATCCACCCACCCGTCCCACCTGCCTCGCCGGGTCCGACCCGACCGGACCCGGTGCAACCCCTTCAGCTGCCTTCGGGCAGCTGATCCCGCCTCAGCTGGCACCGTCCCAGCTGGAACCGGCTGCTCAAGGCTGCAGCACTAGGAGGACCCATGACCCCGCCCTCGACACCCGCCGGCCCGTACGGCAACGGGTACGGCAGCGGCTACGGCGGGCAGCAGTCCGACGGCTACGAGCAGCAGCCGCTGGTCCGCCCGTACGCAATGACCGGCGGCCGGACCCGTCCCCGGTACCAGCTCGCCATCGAGGCCCTGATCTCCACCACCGGCTCGGCCGACCGGACCGGCGGGCTGCTGCCCGAGCACGCCCGGATCGTCAGCCTCTGCCGCGAGGTCAAGTCCATCGCGGAGATCTCCGCACTGGCCGGCGTGCCGCTCGGTGTCGCCCGCATCCTCGTCGCCGACCTTGCCGAGGCCGGCCTCGTCGCCATCCACCAGCCCGCCGCCGCGGGCGAGTCGGGCGGAACGCCCGACGTCACGCTGCTCGAAAGGGTCCTCAGTGGACTTCGCAAGCTCTAACGCGGCCGCCCCCACCCGCGCCACCACCTCCGCGAAGATCGTCGTCGCGGGCGGCTTCGGTGTCGGCAAGACCACGCTCGTCGGCGCCGTCTCCGAGATCAACCCCCTGCGCACCGAAGCCGTCATGACCTCGGCCTCCGCCGGCATCGACGACCTCAGCCACGTCTCCGGCAAGACGACCACCACCGTCGCCATGGACTTCGGCCGCATCACCCTCGACGAAGACCTCATCCTCTACCTCTTCGGCACCCCCGGACAGGACCGCTTCTGGTTCATGTGGGACGACCTCGTCCGCGGCGCCATCGGAGCCGTCGTCCTCGTCGACACCCGCCGCCTCGCCGACTGCTTCCCCGCCCTCGACTACTTCGAGAACAGCGGACTGCCCTTCGTCGTCGCCCTCAACGGCTTCGACGGACACCAGCCCCACACCTCCGACGAAGTCCGCGAAGCCCTCCAACTCGGCACCGACACCCCCGTCATCACCCTCGACGCCCGCCGCCGGGACAGCGCCAAGAGCGCCCTCATCACCCTCGTCGAACACGCCCTGCTCGCCCGGCTCCGCTGAGCGCGGGGGGAACCGCACAGCCTCGACGGCCCGTCCCCTGCAACAGGCCGTCGGGGCTGCGACGCTTACCGGCCGGTGTCCTCCGGGGGCTCCGCGCAAGACCCGTGTATAAGCAGCGGATAACAGTTCGGTAGGCATTTTGTGATCAACAATGACTCAGTGTGGCGAATCAGCGTCACTCAGCGCCAGGTGACCACGGTTTTGCTCCGTCATGTCGGCGAATGTCCGGATTGTTCCGACGCGGGTGCCGGACGGCGGCTGTTTGTCCCCCATCCCTGCACGTGCTGAAATTCCAGCTGCCCCTGGATGTCTCCTGTGTCGGCCGGTCCGGCGGCACGTCAGGGCCCGGGGGTAGCGCTGGATTGATCCATGGCCGACATTCGGCCGAGAGGTAGTTGTCGAGTGAGGCGTAAGCAGCAACCCGCCCCGCAGCGGCGCTCCGAGCCCCGCCAGAGCGAGCCGAACGGTACCCCGGGGGACCCGACCGGATTCTCCGCGTTCACTCCCACCGAGGAACGCGCCCAGACCCCTGTCCCGGCCCCCGAGCCCACAGCCGCACCCACGAGGCCCCGCAGCGGCGGCTCGTCGGACGACGGCGGCGGCTCCAACCGGTACGACTTCCTCCGCCCGCGCAACTGGCGCGTGCCGACCCGTCTGATCGCGATCCTGCTGATCCCCGTGATCATCAGTCTCGTCTTCGGCGGTCTTCGCGTGAACACCTCGGTCGACGGCTACATCAAGGCCTCCCGCGCCGAGAAGACCGCGGAGCTGGCCAAGGCGGCGACCGAACTCGCCGAGGCGCTGGAGAACGAGCGCGACAAGACGCTGATACCCCTGCTCACCAAGCAGGACCCGAACAACGAGGTGACCAAGCGCCGCAACGACACCGATGCCGCGCTGAAGGCGTACAACGCCGCGTACGAGGCCTCCGACAAGTCCGGTGAGCTGCCTCGCCGCCATGACGCCTTCAAGATCCTGGTCGCCGACCTGCCGCACCTGCGGGCCAACGCGTACGGCCCTGAGCTGTTCCTCAGCGCCACCGCCAACGCCTACTCGGCGATGTTCGCCCCGCTGCTGGCCTACGACAACTCGGTCGGCCTGGGCTCCGCCAACGCCACCAGCAAGGGCCGCGCGATCTACGCGATGTCGCTGGCCAAGGCCTCCGCCTCGACCCAGCGCGCGCTGATGCTCAACCTGCTGGTCGGCATCGCGCAGAACACCACCACCCGGTACGAGAACGCCGACGCGACCCAGCAGATCGTGGTCGCGGAGAAGCTGGAGCAGGTCTCCCTCAACGAGTTCAACACCGGTAGCGCCCCCGAGGACGCCAGGAAGTACGCGGAGGCGCAGGTCGCCGTGGCCGCCGCCCAGGATCGCTCGGCGTACAAGATGCCGAACGGCACCGCGCCCACCATGCCGGGCCTGCTGACACTGGCCGCCTCGTACAGCCAGGCCGCCGCCGAGGGCCAGCTGAAGGGCAAGGCCACCGCCGACGCCGCGTTCGCCGAGGCGAAGAGCGCCGGTCTGACCCCGGACAACTGGAACCAGGCCGCCAACACGCACATCCAGGCCCTGCGGAACACCGAAGAGGCGCTGCTGGACGACGTCCTCACCGACTCCCGCAACCTCAAGGACAACGCGCTCTACGACGCCATCCTCAACACGGTCATCGTCGTCGCCGCACTGATCCTGGCCGGTCTGCTCACCGGCTACGTGGCCCGCTCGATGATCCTCGGCATGCGCACCCTGCGCAGCGCCGCCCTGGAGATCGCCGACCACCGCCTGCCGGACCTGGTCGAGAAGCTCTCCAAGACCGACCCCGACCGGGTCGACACCTCGGTGACCCCGATCCCGCTGCACGGCAAGGACGAGATCGGCGAGGTCGCCCGGGCGTTCGACCAGGTCCACCAGCAGGCCGTGGCGCTCGCCGCCGAGCAGGCCCTGCTGCGAGGGAACGTCAACGCGATCTTCACCAACCTGTCGCGCCGCAGCCAGAGCCTGATCCAGCGCCAGCTGGCGCTGATCACCGACCTGGAGAACAACGAGGCCGACCCGGACCAGCTGGAGAACCTCTTCAAGCTGGACCACCTGGCCACCCGCATGCGCCGCAACGGTGAGAACCTGCTCGTCCTCGCGGGCGAGGAGGCCGGCCGCCGCTGGAACACCCCGGTCCCGCTGGTCGACGTGCTCCGCGCCGCCGCCTCCGAGGTGGAGCAGTACGAGCGCGTCGAGCTCTCCGGCATCCCGGAGGTCGACGTCGTCGGCGCCGCCGTGACCGACCTCGTCCACCTGCTCGCCGAGCTGCTGGAGAACGCCACCTCGTTCTCCAGCCCGCAGACCCGGGTGCTGGTCAACGCGACCCGCCTGCCGGACGGCCGCGTGCTGGTCGAGATCCACGACAAGGGCATCGGCCTCACCGCCGAGGACTTCGCGGAGATCAACGAGAAGCTGGCCGAGCCGCCCACGGTGGACGCCACCATCTCCCGCCGCATGGGCCTGTTCGTGGTCGGCCGGCTCTCCCAGCGGCACGACATCCGCGTCCAGCTCCGCCCGTCCGGCGAGTCCGCCGGCACCACCTCGCTGGTCATGCTCCCGCCGTTCGTCACCCAGTCCGGTGCGGTGCCGGAGCCGGACGAGCAGTTCACCGTCTCCCGCATCTTCGCCGAGCAGGAGCCGACCGCCGAGTGGGCGCCGGACGACCGCTCCCGCAGCGCGGCCGAGCTCGGCTTCGACGACCACCTCACCGGCATCGGCAACGCCGGCTCCAGCGGGTTCAGCCCGGCCCTGGAGGCCGTCCAGCGCTCGCAGCGCCTCGACCAGGTCCGCCGCGCGGCCCTGGAGAGCGCCCCGCAGGCGCCGGTGGTGGACGCCGAGGTCGAGGAGGAGTACCAGCAGGGCTACGACCAGTACGCCCCGCAGGGTTACGACCAGCAGCAGGGCTTCGCGGACGACCAGTACGGCTACGACCAGGACGAGTACGCCCAGGACGAGTACGACCAGTACGCCCCGCAGGGTTACGACCAGCAGCAGGGCTTCGCGGACGACCAGTACGGCTACGACCAGGGCGGCTACCGGCAGGACCAGTACGCCGACCAGTACGGCCGGCAGACCGAGGAGTCCCCGGCCGGCCACCCGTACACCCCGGAGCCGCCCGCGCTGCCCGCCGCCGAGCCGTCCACCACCCTGCCGTCCGGGCTGCCGCAGCGCCGCCCCGGCGAGCAGCTGGCGGGCGGTGGCCTCGCCGCCGGTCCGGCCGGCGGCAGCCCGGCCGGCGACAGCCCGAACTGGTTCGCCGGCGCCAAGGACACCTCGGCGCCCATGGCCCAGCGCGGCCACGACGTGTCCTCGCTCGGCGGATACGGCCCGACCGGCCCGACCGCCAGCGCCGCCTGGCAGTCGCCGAACGACGGCGAGTGGCAGCGGGCCGAGCAGCTGCGCGAGCCCTCCTCCAGCGGCACCACCGGCGCCGGTCTGCCGCGGCGCGTGCCCAAGCAGAACCTGGTGCCCGGCAATGCCCACCAGCCCACCCCGCAGGAAGGGCCGCAGGTCTCCCGCAGCCCGGAGGAGGTCCGAGGCCGCCTCACCAACCTGCGCCGAGGTGTGGAGCAGGGCCGCAGCGCCGGTAACACCGGAAGCTTCCGGATCGACCCCGATCAGGTAGACCAGTCCGGCAACGGACAGAACCGGAGCACCGATCTCTTCGGCGGCTCGAACCACCAGGAGCGTTGAGTTGACTCAGATGAGCCAGGCCGCACAGAACCTGAACTGGCTGATCACCAATTTCGTGGACAACACCCCCGGGGTGTCCCACACCGTGGTGGTCTCCGCGGACGGCCTCCTGCTGTGCATGTCCGAGGGCTTCCCGCGCGACCGTGCCGACCAGCTCGCCGCCGTCGCCTCCGGCCTCACCTCCCTCACCTCCGGCGCCAGCCGGATCTTCGAGGGCGGCGAGGTCAACCAGACCGTGGTCGAGATGGAGCGGGGATTCCTGTTCCTGATGGCCATCAGCGACGGCTCCGCACTCGCCGTCCTGGCCGCCCCCGACTCCGACATCGGCCTGGTCGGCTACGAGATGGCCCTGCTCGTCGACCGCGCCGGCGCCGTCCTCACCCCCGCACTCCGCGCGGAACTCCAGGGCAGTCTCCTGCACTGACGGTTCGTCGGATACCGTCCAGGTATTCGAAGTACCTCCGCGTCCTTCCCGGGCCCGCTTCGGCGGGCTCGGGTTCGGACGTTGTACGGCCTTCGCACCACCGGCTCCGGACCTGCGCCGAAGCTCGCACCGCACCGCCGCACCCTGTGAGGAGAGGAACCGTGACACCGCCCGACGACCGCAGCGGCCCGTACGGCGTTCCGTACCCTGGCACAGGCCATGACGCCTTCGGAGCACCCGGCGTCGGCCACGGTCAGCAGTACGGCCGGCACCAGTACGGACAGCCCCAGCAGCCGTACCCCCGGCCCGAGGAGCAGTACGGCCAGTACGGCCAGTACGACCAGTACTCCCGGCAGCCCTCGTACGGCGCCCCGGCACCCGGCTACCCGGCACCGGCGCCCGAGCCGGCTCCCGGCTACCGGCCCGCCCAGGAGCCCGGCCACGTCGAGGAGTTCGAGGACGAACCCGACTCCGGCCCGCTGATCCGCCCGTTCGCGATGACCGGTGGCCGGACCCGGCCGCGCTACGAACTCGCGCTGGAGGCCCTGGTCTCCGCCGACGTCGACCCGCAGCGCCTGGCCACCCTGCTCCCCGAGCACCAGCGGATCTGCACGCTGTGCACGGAGGTCAAATCCGTCGCCGAGGTGTCGGCGCTGCTCTCCCTTCCCCTGGGAGTGGCCCGCATCCTCGTGGCAGACCTGGCCGAGGCCGGCCTCGTCGCCATCCACCAGCCCGCTTCCGGCGGCGAAACCGGAAACCAGCCCGACGTCACGCTGCTCGAAAGGGTCCTCAGTGGACTTCGCAAGCTCTAACGCGGCCGCCCCCACCCGCGCCACCACCTCCGCGAAGATCGTC
>NZ_JBHVFE010000293.1:0-11265 GCF_042801945.1 Kitasatospora sp. NPDC057542 | reverse complement strand
GGCCCGGGCTACGTCCCCGGGCCGGGCCGGCCGCCGTTACGAGACGACCATCGAGCCGCCGCTGGGGAGGTGCCAGTCCTACAAGAGCGACTGATCGCGGACCGAGTCGCAAGGCGTCAGATGTTGAGGTAGCGCTCAAGCCGGACGGGTTTCCGCTGACCCGCCAGGTAGACGTCAGCCGTGAGATTGAATTCCCCCCAGGCGAGCACCACCAGGCCGAAGTCGGTCGAGCGGTCGGTAACTGTGCGGTCCGGCTCGGGGAAGGTCGGGTGCAGGTGGTAGACGACCTTGGTGACCCGATCGAGGTCGGCGGCGTCGAAGCTCGCGAGATAGACGCGAATTCGAAAGTATGGTCGACTATTTGTCGGGCGCGAGCCGTCTGCACGCGCGGTGTGGGCCAGGTGAAGGGTTGTCGGTGGTGCGACGTCGGCCAGCGCCGCAGGGCGGATGCGATGGGGATGCCGATTGCGGACCAAGCCCAGCAGATCGGCGGTTTCTGTGCCGCACTGCTGCGGCACCGGCAGTCCCTCAGCCTGGAGTTGGACCTGAAGATGCCGGTAGATGTCACCGAGGCTGAGCAACTCCCCGGCCTGTGCGCTGCCGGCGCGGAGCAGTCGTAGCAGGCGCTCGGTGAAGGCGGTGTGCTGTTCCCCGGGGAGGGCCAGCGCGGTCCGATTCCCCGGGGCGGCGGTCAGTGTGTACGTCCCGGCCACCTGGAGCTGACCGAGGATCGCGTTGGCGTCCTCGGTCAAGGTCTCGCCGATCGCCCTCCCGCTGAAGCAGCTGTCCAGGATCACCGCGCGGACTGCCGCCCTGCTGTCCAGAAAGACATCACGCACTGCCTGGAATGGCAGGGCGGTGAACTGCGGTCGGTCAGGCCGGGTAGTGAACAGGCTCAAGTACAGTTCGCGACGCCGTGGTTCGAGCAGCCCGTGCCCGCTGTAGTAGAAGAGCAGAAGGTCCTCGGCCTCTGCGGCGGCCCGTGTGAGCAGGTCGCCAGCCTCGGCAACACTGACGGTATCCAAGGCAGACCAGCAGTCGTCGGGGTCAAAACCACCCAACTGCGGGTCGGTGAGCACCTGATGCAGGCTGGCGATGTTGTTGGCAACCACCGGGATGTCCGCGAGCCGCGGATCGTCGTAGGCGGGAGTGCCGACCAGCACGATCCGGGACCGGTGGTGGTCGACCGCCCGGGCCTTCGCCCCGCCTGCTGAGGCGTGGTCCGGAGTGACCTGGTGAGCGTGTCGGGCCTCACGTTGAACGAACTCGGCCTCACGGCGCGGCCCGGCGCTCATCCCAGATGCCGAAGGGTCTCGCGGAGCAACGCCTCGACATCCTTGACGCGCTTGGCGTCCACGGTCACACTGCGCTCCTCCGCACGGACCACGATCCGGACATCCGATTTGCGCGGCTGCGACAGATAGGCCCGCAGCGACGCGGCGAGCACCGTCAATGCCCCTCCACTGCCCACTGCGACGGCCAAGGCATCGGCCAGTGCCCCCAACTCACCCGGTCCGGGCTCGGGATCGGCGAAGGCGACCAGCCCTCGAAGCTCGGGCTCATGCCGCAACCAGTCCGCGAGATCCGCAAGTTCATCGATGGCATCGATGGAATCGCCACCCGCCACTGACAGCCGCAAGCCGCTCATGCGTTTCCCCTCACCCGACTGCGCTCAGTATGCCCGCCGCGCCAGCAGAGAACCGCGATCTCGACGTTCCCGCCCGGCCCTGTCGCCCTGGACGACGACTCCCACTGGGAGATCCTCCACCAGTGCCGTCGCGCGGCGGACGCCGTCCTCTTCCTTCGGGCGGAAGATCACCCGGCTCGCTGCCCTGCCCGCCGACGCCGTCGAAATGCGGACCGACGAGACCGTTCTCATCCTGGACCGCTTACCCATCCGCCTGCCCGACCCGGACCGGGTGACACGTACGCACCTTTCCGCGGGGACTGCGTCCGCCCCGACCCGGGGCCTCTCAGCTTGACTCTGTCGGGGATCTTGTTCGCTGCAGCTTCAGCTGACGGATCGCCAGGAACGTAGGCGCGGGATGCCTTGTTGGTCGAGGTGGTCCTGGAAGGCGGTCGGTGATCGTGGGGGTGTGTTCTCGCCCGGAGACTGCCGGCTGAGGCGTTCGATGTTGACGGCGATGGCGGTGAGCACGTGCTGCAGGTGGGCCTTGGCCTGCCCGCGGTATCGGCAGCGGCGCATGCCGTGGCCGTGGGCGAATTCGCAGATGGTGCCCTCGATGCCGGACCGCACCGCATAGCGCTTGTGCCAGGCCGGTTCCTGCCGCTCGGCACGGTTGCGTATCTGCAGTTCGTGCAGCTCGCGCGGGGGAAAGCCCACGTTTCGGGCGGAGTCGCGGGAGGTGGTGCACTTGGCCCGGACTGGGCAGGGCTGGCACTGGCTCTTGGTGAAGCGGGCCACGATCAGCGGGGCCGCGGTCGGCGAGGATGTCGGATAGGGGCCGTGCCAGCCCCTGCTGACCTGGCCCTGCGGGCAGGTGACCTCCTTGCGGTCGAAATCAATGCGGAAGTCGTCGCGGGCGAAGCCCTCGCCCCGGCGGTGCTGGTGGGTGGGGTTGCCCGGCAGCGGTCCGACGATGGTTATCCGGTGCTCGCGTTCGGCCTGCTCCAGGTGGACCAGGGAGGTGTAGCCGCCGTCGACCAGGTGCTGGTCGGGCCGCAGGCTCCGGTGTTCCAGCCGGGTGTGGATGCCGGGTAGGACCTCGGTGTCGGCGCTGGTGGCTGGCATGGTGGCCACGTCCGTGATCACGTTGGGGCCGTCGTCGGAGCAGGTCTCGGTCACGTGCGCGAGGAATCCCGTCCAGCGGGTGACCTGCCCCCGACGCGCGTAGCGGGCCGTCGGGTCGTAGGGCGAGACGATCCGCTTCGCCGAGGGCGGCAGACCGCTGTCGTCGTCATCGTCGCGCCAGCGCAGACGGCCGGCAGTGTCCCAGTAGTAGTTCTGAACAAGGATCTGCCGCAGGGCCTGCACCTGGGGGCTGTTCAGCAGGCCGGGATGGTTGCGGGCCAGGTGTTCGAGCAGGCGGCGGGCGTCTGCCCCGGTGGTGTTGATCCTGGTCTTGGGCCGGGTGGGGTTCTTGCCCAGGCGCACCGGCCGACCATAGCGGCGGCCCCAGTCCTCCTCGACCAGGCCGGCCAGCGCATGGCTGGCAGTGCGGGCGAGTTCCTCCAGGGCCGCGCGTACCGCCTCGGTGACCAACTCCAGGCGGGTCAGGTCGCGCACGGCGGCCAGGACGTGGGTGGAGTCGGTGCGTTGGGTGGTGCGCTCGCGGACCAGTCCGGCGCCTTTCAGGCGAGCCCTCTTCCGGTTCCATGGACAGGCGTTCGCGGAAGGGCATCGGATGGAGGAAGTCGTCACCGTGCACCACGGCCGCGTGTCCCGGCCCGCCGAGGTACGCGGCCACCGCGGCCGCCAGCGTCGACTTCCCCGCCCCGGCCCGGCCGTCGAGGGTCACCAGGACGCGGCCGGCTGTGGCGCGCGCGGTGACGGCCGCCGCGATTCGCTCGACCGGTCCTCGGGCCGGCGGCGCGTCGAACGGGCAACCGGCCACCCCGGGCATGGGAACGTGCGGTGCCGCAGTCCGCGGCGCACCAGTGCCGATGCCGAGGTGGTGCCCAGGGCCCTCCCCCTTTCGGTTGTCCGCTGCCGCCTGGGGTCGGGGCCGGGGCCCGGTGTGCGCGGGGCGCGGCCAGGCACCGGAGCAGGTCTCGGCCGTTCCGTCGTCGAGCCGGTCGGTCGGTGGGTTGCGGTGCTGCTCCGGCGACCGCGCAGCGCGGAGGCGCAGGCGGCCACCAGGGCCATCACCGCGGCCGTGCTGAAGACGATGACGAGCCCGTGGTGGAAGGGGCCCGCGATGAGTTCGGGGAAGAACCGTGTCCCGGTCAGGGTCCGGGCGTTGTGGGCGGGAAGCGTGCTCAGGACGCCGCTGGGCCCCAGCAGGTGGCCGATCGGATTGTTGCCGAGGAACGTGGCGAACAGCGTGCTCACCGGCGGCAGCCCGGCCAGGTGGCCGGCCGCCTCGGCCGGCACTCCCTGTGCCCGCAGGCCGCTGTCGAGTGTGCGCGGGAGCGTGGTGGCCAGGCCGGTGATCATCAGTGAGAAGAACAGGCCGATCGACAGGGCGATGCCCGAGTTCTGGAACGTCGCGCGCATGCCGGAGGCCACGCCGCGTTGCTCCGGTGGCACGCTGCCCATGATCGCCGAGGTGTTCGGCGCCGAGAACATGCCCTGGCCGAGCCCGCTGAGCAGCAGCAGGCCCGCGAACGCCGGGTACGGGAATTCCACCGGCAGGGCCAGCAGGCCGACGAAGGCGATGGCCACCAGGATCAGCCCGGTGGTGGCGAACAGCCTGGGGCCGTAGCGGTCGGAGAGGAAGCCGGAGGCCGGGCCGCCGAGCAGGAACCCGACGGTCAGCGGCAGCAGGAAGATGCCGGCCCACAGCGGGGTGCGGGCGAAGGCGTAGCCGTGCAGTGGCAGCCAGATGCCCTGCAGCCAGATGATGAGCATGAACTGCATGCCGCCGCGGGCGATCGCGATGAGCAGTGCCGCGAGGTTTCCGGCGGCGAACGCGCGGATCCTGAACAGACCGAGTTGGAACATCGGGTCAGCGACCTTGGTCTGTGCGACGCAGAACGCGACGAGCAGTGCGGTGCCCGTTGCCAGGCCGCCGAGCACGTAGGGGCTGGTCCAGCCGGTCGAGTGGCCGCCGTAGGGCTGGATGCCGTAGGTGATCGAGGCGAGGAGGGCGCCAGCCCCCGCGGTGAAGGTGAGGTTGCCGAGCCAGTCGATGCGCCCGGGTTTGCGGCAGCCGATCTCGCGCAGGCTGCGGTACGACCAGAGGGTGCCGGCCACACCGATCGGGACGCTCACCCAGAAGACGGCACGCCAGTCGATGGTGGCCAGCAGGCCGCCGGCGAGCAGACCCAGGAACTGGCCGGCGAGCGCGGTGATCTGGTTGATCCCCAGGGCCATCCCTCGTCGACGGGCGGCGAAGGCATCGGTGAGGATCGCCGCCGAGTTCGCCATCAGCATGGCCCCACCGACCGCCTGCACGATGCGGAAGCCGATGAGCCACAGGGCGCCGGGGCCACCGCGCAGCGGGTCGAGGGAGAGGGCGAGCGAGGCGCCCGCGAAGACCGCGAAGCCGAGGTTGTACATCCGGACCCGGCCGAACATGTCCCCGAGCCGGCCGAAGGCGACCACGAGCACCGCGGTGACCAGGAGATAGCCCAGGATCATCCACAGCAGGTAGCCGATGTTGCCGGGGGCGAGCGGGTCCAGACCGATGCCGCGGAAGATCGCGGGCAGCGAGATGATCACGATCGAGGCGTCGACGGACGCGATCAGCACACCCATCGTCGTGTTCGACAGCGCGACCCACTTGTACCGTTCGTCCGTGACGCGCGCGGTGGCGTTGCCAGCCCGTGCGGCGCTCATGATCGCTCCCGGAGTCGGTGGGGCAACGGCAGTCCGGCGCAGCCGGCTGCCGCGCGGTCGGGTCAGGCCGCGGTGGTGACGTCGGCCCAGTGGACGGCGTGTCCGGGCTCCTCGCGGTGGCCGTGTGCGGCAGTGAGCTGGTCGATGATCCACAGCCCGCGGCCGTGCTCGTCAGGGGCGCAGCCGGCCGCCCAGTCGCCGTCGGCGGCGGCCGGGCCGCCGTCGGACACCTCGATGTGTACCCGCCGGGCGCCGGGGTCGCGGTTGAGCTCGAAGCTCACCGGCGGCTCGGCGTGCTCCACGGCGTTGGTGACGAGTTCGGAGACGGTGAGCAGCACCGAGTCGGCCGCTTCCTCGGTGACCCTCCACTGGGCGAGGACCGCTTCGGCGATTCTTCGGGCTTCTCCGGCGGCTTCCGGGCGGTGCGCCAGGGGCCAGGGGCGGTCCGACGGCGGCGTGCGCCGGGCGGTGGCCCACGGTGGGGAGAGGTCCGGGGCGTAAGCGCTGGCCATGATCATCACCCTCTTCCGGCGCCGCGGTGGCGCCTCGGCTCTGACCAGAACTCGAAATACCCTGCATCCATCTATAGCACTCTCTATATAGACAAGCAAATATAGAGAGTGCTATAGATGGATGTATGGATGAGACACCCGAAGAGGGCCCCCGGGAGACGGCCGCGGTACTGGACAAGCTGGTCACCGAGATGGCCACGGAGTTCCTGTCGGACTGGCGGGGCATGAGCCTGACCACGGTCGCAACGCTGGCCAGGCTGGAGCGCGAGGGTCCGACCAGGCTGACGGCACTGGCAGCGGCGGAGGGCATCACCCAGCCGTCGATGACGGTGCTGGTACAGCGCCTGGAACGCCAGGGCCTGGCGTCGCGGGCAACGGATCCCAAGGACGGGCGGGTCTGCCTCGTCGCCCTCACGGATGCCGGCCGCGAGCTGCTGGCCGAGCGCCATCGGGCGAGGGACGCCCGGGTGGCCGGCCTGCTGGCCGCGCTGCCCGAGCAGGACGTGCGGGCGCTCGGCGAGGCCGTGCACACGGCCCTGCCCATCGTCCGGCGCATGCTCCGGGACGCTCCGTCGCACCGCACCACCGGGAGTGGTTCGGCCTCCTGAGTCTCCGGGCAGCGCTCTTCGGCGTCTCCTCCTGCAGGCGGTGGGATCCGTTCCGCTGCCCCGTCGCGCCCCGCGCGCCGGGCCCCGGTCCTGTCACCTGCCCTCCTCACGGACTTCCGGAAGGGCGGAGAACCATGAACACCATCTCGGCATCCGGCACCGACGTGCCGTCGGCGGAGGTCGCGGACTACCCCATGCCCCGGGCGGCCGGCTGCCCGTTCGACCCGCCGCCGGCCCTGCGAACCCTGCAGGCCGAAGCCCCGATCAGCCGGGTGCGGCTGTGGGACGGCAGCGCCCCGTGGCTGGTCACCCGCTACGAGGACGTGCGGGCCCTGCTGGCCGACCCGCGGATCAGCTCGGAGAGCACCCACCCGCACTACCCCCACCAGACCCCGGCCATGAAGGAGCGCCGCAGGCAGTCGCGGACCTTCATCACTATGGATGATCCGGAACACGCCCGCCTGCGCCGGATGGTCACCGCGGCCTTCGCCATCAAGCACGTGGAGGCACTGCGGCCGGCCGTTCAGAAGATCGTCGACGACCTGATCGACGCCATGCTCACCAGGCCAAAGCCGGTGGACCTGGTCCAGGCTTTCGCGCTGCCGGTGCCCTCGCTGGTGATCTGCGGGCTGCTCGGTGTCCCGTACGCCGACCACGACTTCTTCCAGGCCAACAGCAAGATCCTGGTCAAGACCACCACCACCCCGGAGCAGGCACGGGCGGCCACCCAACGGTTGATCGACTACCTGGACCGGCTGGTCGGCGACAAGCTCACCCACCCGGCAGACGACCTGCTCTCCATGCTGGCCGAGCGGGTCCGCGTCGGTGAGCTCTCCCGGCGTGAAGCGGCCAACATGGGGATGCTGCTGTTGATCGCCGGCCACGAGACGACGGCGAACATGATCGCGCTGGGCACCCTGGCCCTGCTGCAGCACCCGGACCAGCTGGCCCGGGTGCGCGGGAGCGACGATCCGAAACCGATCGCCTCGGCGGTCGAGGAACTCCTGCGCTACCTGACCATCGTGCACAGCGGACGGCGCCGGGTGGCCCTGGCGGACATCGAGGTCGGCGGGGTCACCATCCACGCCGGCGAGGGCGTCGTGCTGGCCAATGACATCGGCAACCGCGACCCCGCCGTCTTCCCCGACCCCGACCGGCTCGACGTGGAGCGCAACCCCCGCCACCACGTGGCCTTCGGCTTCGGCATCCACCAATGCCTGGGCCAGCCACTGGCCCGGCTCGAACTGCAGGTCGTCTACAGCACCCTCTACCGCCGCATCCCCACCCTGCGGCTCGCGGTCGATCTCGACCAGATCCCGTTCAAGCACGACGGAACCGTCTACGGCGTCTACGAGCTGCCCATCACCTGGTGAGCGCGGCCAGGTGCCGCGCGGACAAGGAGGATTCCGATGAAAGTCATCGTCGACCAGCACAAGTGCGTCGCCTCCGGCCAGTGCGTACTGACCGCACCCGAGGTGTTCGACCAGCGCGAGGAGGACGGCATCGTCGTCCTGCTCGCCGAGACCCCGCCCGAGCACCTGCTGGACGATGTCCGGCAGGCTGCCCTCCTCTGCCCGGCTCAGGCGATCTGGGTGGCAGAACAGGAGAAACAGGAGGGCGAACAATGAAGCGGATCGTCATCGTCGGGGCCTCGGCCGCGGGCCTGACCGCGGCCGAGACCCTCCGCCGCCGAGGCTGGGACGGCCACCTCACCCTGATCGGCGACGAGCCCCATCCGCCCTACGACCGGCCACCGCTGTCCAAGCAGATCCTGACGGGCGGTTGGCTCGCCGAGCGGGCCGTCCTGCGCTCCCCGCACGATCTCGCGCGCCTGGGGGCCGACCTACGCCTCGGAGAGCCCGCCACCGCCCTCGACACCGCGGGCCGCCGGGTACGACTGGGCGGCGGCGAGAGCATTCACTTCGATGCCCTGATCATCGCCACCGGGGTGACCCCCCGGCGCCTGCCCGACAGCGACCTGGCCGGGGTGCACGTCCTGCGCACGCTCGACGACGCGCTCGCCCTGCGCGCCGCACTGCTCGCCGGGCCCCGGGTGGTCGTGGTGGGCGCCGGATTCCTCGGCACCGAAGTCGCCGCGGCAGCCCGGACCATGGGCCTGGAAGTGACCCTGGTCGAGCCGGAGCCCGTCCCGGTGCGCCGCCCGTTCGGCGAGCGCATCGGCGCCGTCGTCGCCGACCTGCACCGCGCCCACGGCACCCACCTGCGCTGCGGGATCCCGGTACGCCGGCTGCGCAGCACCAGCGGCCGGGTGACCGGGGTGGAACTCGGCGACGGCACCACGCTGCCGGCCGACGTCGTCGTACTGGCCCTCGGCGCCACCCCCGCCACCGGCTGGCTGACCGGCTCGGGCCTGCGCCCCGCGGACGGGGTGGAGTGCGACGCGTGGTGCCAGGCCGCACCCGGCATCTACGCCGCCGGCGACGTCGCCTCCTGGCACAACCCCCACTTCGGCACCCGCATGCGACTGGAACACCGGATGAACGCCACCGAACAGGCCATCGCCGCGGCCGGCAACCTGCTCGGCGACGCCACCCCGTTCGCCCCCGTGCCCTACTTCTGGACCGACCAGTACGACACCAGGATCCAGGCGTACGGCATCTTCCCACCCGACGCGGACCTACGCGTCACCTCCGGCGACCCGTCCGACGGCCGCTTCACCGCCGCCTACGGCCACCAAGGAACGGTGGTCGGCGTGCTCGGCTGGAACGCCCCCCGCGAACTGCGCCTGCTACGCCGACTAGTCGTCGAACACGCGCTCTGGACCGCCGTCACGGACGCCGGGCCGTGTCCTCCACTGACTGGTGATCGTCGGTGGGAGAGCACACGACCTCGAACACCTGGGGTGTACTCATGACATCCGCTTCCCCTCATCAGGGACCGATTCGCGTCGGTGTCGTAGGTCTGAGCGCGCACGGCGGGTGGGCGGCCACCGCCCACGTGCCGGCGCTGACCGGGCTCGACGGATACGAGCTGCGGGCCCTCAGCGCCAGCAGCGCCGAATCGGCGCGCGCGGCCTGCGAGAAGTACGCGGTACCGCTGACCTTCAGCAGCGCGGAGGAGCTCGCCCACAGCGAGGAAGTCGACCTCGTGGTCGTAACGGTGAAGGTTCCGCACCACCTCGACCTCATCCGACCCGCGCTCGAAGCGGGCAAGCCGGTGTTCAGCGAATGGCCGCTGGGTGCCGACCTCGCGCAGGCCGAGGAGCTGGCCGACCTCGCGCACCACAGGGGGCAGCTGACGGCCGTCGGCCTACAGGCCCGGTCGGCTCCACCGCTTCGCTACCTGCGCGACCTGGTCGCCGAGGGCTACGTGGGGCGGGTGCTGTCGACCAGCATGCTCGGCTGGGGCGGGCCCTGGGGCGCCACCTACGACGACGACCACGCGTACGTGCTGGACGTCACGAGCGGCGCCACCCTGCTGTCGATCCCCTTCGGACACTCGGTCGACGCGCTGGCCATGGTGCTCGGCGAGTTCTGCGAAGCATCAGCCCACATCGAGAACCTGCGTCCCGAGGTCACCCACGTGACCAGCGGAGCGGTCGCGGCCAAGAGCACCGAGGACCAGATCGCCGTGACCGGTCTGCTCGAATCAGGGGCCGTGGCCGCGATGCACTTCCGCGGCGGCACCTCCCGCGCCACCGGCTTCCACTGGGAGATCAACGGCACCCAGGGCGACCTCGTCGTGAAGGCCGACCACGACCACTGGTGGATGGGACGACTTCGGCTGTACGGCACCCGAGGCGACGACGGCGGCTTGGTCGAACTTCCGGTCCCCGTCCGCTACCAGCGGTCGCTGACGCACTGGACGGAGCGAGACGCCGAGCCCGCCTACAACGTCGCCCACGAGTACGCGCTGCTGCGCGACCAGATCACCGGAACCCTCGAGCCGGGCACGGACGGCGTTCCCGACTTCCGGCACGCCGCCCAGCGCCACCGCATGCTGGAACAGATCCGAGCAGCGGCACGGACCGGCCGCAGGACCACGCTCGCACCCTGGGCCCGTCGGTGAATTAGTGGTGCGTGTCGCGTCAACTCGTCGTTGATGCTGCGTGCATGACGTATCTGGCGAGTTCGCTGGGGTCGATGAGGCGGACGGGGAGCGGCTCGCTGTGGTGGCCGTGCTGTTGGAGCAGGGGCCGGGTCTGCTGGATAAGGGCGCGCATCTGGTTCTCGCCGATGTGGAAGAGGTGGGCGATCAACGAGGCGGGCAGGCCCCGCTGGTCCAGGACGGCGGCCCAGATGATGTTCTCGACGGTCAGTTTGCGGTGGCGTGGGCGTTGTTCCGGCGGCAGCGTGTCGATCATTCCCCTACGAGGAGCCTGTCGGCTGGATCAACTGCCGGCAGAAGCCCTGGAACGGCGTGCTCGTCAGGGTGGACCAGCTGCCCTTCAAAGCCGGAGACCAGCTCACCTTCGACGTCACGGTCTGCGGCGACTTCCCCGGGCAGACCCCGGCCGCGACCATCCAGGGCGTCGTGAACATCACTGCTGACACCACCACGGTCGACTTCACCATCCCCTGGGACGGTGTCCTGGACTCCGTCACCGAAGGGTCGATCACGGTCTCCTGCACCCTCACCCCTGCCGACGGCAGCGAGCCGACGACCTCGCAGGCCGCCGGGGTCCGGTACTCCCGCCGGCAACCCGGCGGCGCCGTCTGCGGCC
>NZ_JBHVFE010000292.1:0-11272 GCF_042801945.1 Kitasatospora sp. NPDC057542 | reverse complement strand
CGGTTGCGGGCGCGGGGGGGGGGGGGGGCGGGGGGGGGGGTGTGGGGGGGGGCCGGGGGCCCGCGGCCGGGGGGCGGGGGGCGGGGGTCCCCCCCCCCGCCCCCCGACGCCGGCAGGCACCCGCTCGCCCTCGCCTACGCCGTGTTCACCTCCGGGTCCACCGGCCGGCCCAAGGGCGTCCTGGTGCCGCACCGAGGCCTGTCCAACCACCTGCTCGCCGTCGTCGAGCTCTACGGCCTCGACGAGCGCGACACGATGGCCTTCAACGCGCCGCTGACCTTCGACGTCGCTGTTTGGCAGGCGCTGACCATGGCGGTGGTGGGCGGTCGGGTCCACGTGCTGGACGAGGACACTATCCGCGACCCGCTGGCGCTCGTCCAGTGCGTCGCCGCCGAGGGCATCACCGTGCTGCAGATCGTGCCTCAGGTGCTGCGGGCGATCCTCGACCTGTGGGATCTCGACGACCGGTACGTCGACCTCCTGGGCGGGCTGCGCTGGATGCTGGTGCACGGTGAGGAGCTTCCCCCGGACTTGGTCGACCGATGGTTCTCGCGCCACCCCGGCATCCCGCTGGCCAACGTCTACGGGCCGGCCGAGTGCTCGGACGACGTGTCGATCTCGGTGATCCGCGCCGGCGACGACTACCGCCGCAAGCGGGCCCCGATCGGGCAGCTGCTGCGCAACATGAGGGCCTACGTCCTGGACGACTTGCTCCAACTGGTGCCGGCCGGTGTGGTGGGGGAGCTCTACGTCGGCGGCGCGGGCCTCGCCCGGGGCTACGCCGGCCGGGCCGACCTCACCGCCCAGCGCTTCGTCGCCGACCCGCTCGGCACGCCCGGCGAACGGATGTACCGCACCGGTGACCTGGTCCGCTGGAGCGCCGGCGGTGAGCTGGAGTTCATGGGGCGGGCCGACCACCAGGTGAAGATCCGCGGGCACCGGATCGAGCCCGGCGAGGTGCAGGCCGTCCTGGAGCAGCACGCCCTGGTCCACCAGGCGTTCGCGCTGGCCCGCGAGGACCGGCCCGGCGACACCCGCCTGGTCGCCTACGTGGTGCCGGTTTCGGGCGCTGCGCCCGAGCCGGCCGAGCTGCGGCGCCATGCCGTCGAGCAGCTGCCGGACTACATGGTCCCGTCGGCGTTCGTGTGCCTCGCCGAACTCCCGGTGACACCGAACGGCAAGATCGATCGGAAGGCCCTGCCGACCCCCGAGCCGGCCGCGACCCGGCTGGGAGCGGCGCCGCGTACCCCGCAGGAGGAACTGCTCTGCGGCCTCTTCTGCGAGCTGCTGGACCTGCCCCAGGTCGGCGTCGAGGACAGCTTCTTCGACCTCGGCGGGCACTCGATGCTGGCGATGCGCCTGCTCAGCCGCATCCGCACGGTGCTGGGACTGGACGTCACGGTGCGCTCGCTCTTCCAGGCGCCGACCGTGGCGGGGATCCTCGCGGCCAGCGGAGCGCGCGACGATGGTGAGGACTTTGGTGTGCTGCTGCCGCTGCGGCCCGGCGCCGACAGCCCACCGCTGTTCTGCGTCCATCCGGCCACCGGTCTGGCCTGGACCTACGCCGGGCTGGCCGCGCACCTGCCGCCCACCGTGCCGCTGTACGGGCTGCAGGCCCCCGGCCTGGCCGAGGGGGCGAGCCGCCCCGCGGACCTGGCCGAGCTGACCGACCGGATGCTCGCCGAGATCCGCGGCGTGCAGCCGGAAGGCCCCTACCGGCTGCTCGGCTGGTCGCTGGGCGGCAACATCGCCCAGGCGCTCGCCGCCCGGCTGGAGGGCGAGGGACACCGCGTCGACCTGCTCGTCCTGGTCGATGCCTACCCCGGCGAGGTCTGGCCCTACCCGGCCCACGCCACCCCCGAGCAGTGGGACGAGTTCAGCCTGCTGAGCACGCTCGCGCCGGAGGCGGTCGACCCCACGCGGGTCGACACGGACCTCAGCGGCGTGCTGGACCTGCTGCGCCCGGCCGCCCTGGAGCGGTTGGCGGTGGCGCCCGAGGTGCTGGACCGGCTGGTCCGGGTTGGTGTCAACGCCAGCCGGCTGGTGGCCCGGCACCGCCCGGCGCGCTTCACCGGCCGGACCGTCTACTTCACCGCCACCCGCAGCCGCGGCGCCACCCGGCCGAGCCCGCGCTCCTGGGAGCCGTACCTGGCCGACCTCACCGAGCACGACCTCGACTGCCGGCACGAGGAGGCCATGGACGCCGAACCGCGCCGCCGGATCGCCCGGATCATCACGCCCGACCTGACCCGCCCGTGAGGGCAACGAACGTGAGCCATCGGAAGGCGAGTAACACCCATGACCGAACTCCTGCAACCGACCTCCTCACCCGCCGCCGAGTCGGAGCTGCGCAACCGCTTCCAGGGCCCGATCGTGGGGCCCGCCGACCCTGACTACGACACTGTGCGGGCGGTGTGGAACGGCATGCACGACCGCCGGCCGAGCCTGATCCTGCGCTGCACCGACACGACCGACGTCAGCGCCGCGCTGCGCTACGCCAAGGCGAGCGGCCAGGCGGTGACGGTCCGCGGCGGCGGCCACAACGTCGCGGGTACCGCGCTGGCCGACGGCGCCGTGCTGATCGACCTGTCGCTGATGCGGGAGGTGACGATCGACCCGGAGCAGCAGCTCGCCCACGCCCAGGGCGGCTGCCTGCTCGGCGACGTCGACGCTGCGACCACCGCGTACGGCCTGGCCTGCCCGGCCGGCGTCGTCTCGCACACGGGTCTGGGCGGACTCGCACTCGGCGGCGGCTACGGGTGGCTCGCCCGCAAGTGGGGCTTGACCTGTGATCACATCATCGCCGCGGAGGTTGTGCTGGCCGACGGCAGCGTCGTGGTGGCCGACGAGAGCAAGCACGCCGAGCTGCTCTGGGGGCTGCGCGGCGGCGGCGGCAACCTGGGCATCGTCACCCGCTTCACGCTCCGGCTGCGCCCGGTGGGCTCGGTGCACTTCCACACCGGTGTCTTCGCCCTCGCCGACGGGGTGGCGGCGCTCGCTCGCTACCGGGAGTTCGCCGAGGCGCAGGCGCCCGACCTGCACACCGTCGGCGCTCTGAAGTACGCCGGCTCGCAGGACTGGGTGCCGGCCGAACTGCGGGGCAAGCCGGCGCTGTTCCTGACCTCGGTCTGGTTCGGCGACCCGGCCGAGGGGCCGGCGCAGACCGAGCCGCTGTTCGCGACCGCGGCCGGCGAAGAGGCCCGGCTGATGAGTTACGCCGAGCTGCAGGCCCTGGGCGACCACGGCGAGCCGCACGGGAACCGCTACTTCACCAAGTCCTGCTACCTGACCGAGCTCACCGCGGGTGCCGCCGAGGAGCTGATCGCGAGCGGGGCGGCGATGGTGTCCCCACGCTCGTCCATCGACTTCGAGTACCTGCGCGGCGCCATCGCCGAGGTCGCCGACGAAGCCTCCGCCTTCCCGCGCCGGGACGCCCCGTACATCGTCACCGTCTCGGCCCAGTGGACCGATCCCGCGCAGGACCAGGCCAACGCGGCCTGGAGCCGCGCGGGCGTCGAGCGGCTCGCGCCGTGGCACCTCGGCGGTGCCTACGTCAACTACCTGCAGGACGAGCAGCCGGGCAAGGTCGCCGAGGTCTACGGGACCCGGCGGTACGAGCGCCTGGCCGATCTCAAGCGCCGTTTCGACCCGGAGAACGTGTTGTCCGGCAACCAGAACATCCCTCCCACCGCATCCGCGCACCAGTAAGAAGGGGCATCCCAATGTCGCAGCACACTTCGCATACTCCGAGTGTCATGCCCCCGGCAACCTATGCCAGCAACGAGCCGGGAGCCTTCGTCAAGGCCCTGCGCTCGCCCTGGTACCAGCTCGTGGCAGAGCTCCACGAGACCCTCCAGTGGGCGACCATGGAGTACGCGCGCTCGCAGGGCCTCAAGCACCTGTGGCTGCCGATCACCACACGCACGGTCACCTGCCCGACCGCGCTGGGCAGCGACACCGAGGCGGTCAAGGTCAGCGTCAGCGGCGTTGACACCTACCTGGCGGACTCGATGCAGTTCGCGCTGGAGTACGGCTGCCGCCTCTCGCCCGGCGGGTGCTACAGCATCCTGCCGTCCTTCCGCGGCGAGACCCCGGACGCCACACACCTGAACCAGTTCACGCACAGCGAGGCCGAGATCCCCGGTGGGATGGAGGACCTCATCCGTTACGTCAACGGCTACGTCAAGGCGCTCGCCGCGGCCGTGCTCGACCAGCACGGCGACCGGCTGGCCGACGCGCGCGGCGACATCTCCCACCTGGAGCGAATGGTCAACCACACCGCCCCGTTCGAGCGGCTGACCTTCGACGAGGCCGTCAGGTTGGTGCAGGACGAGGACGGCTGCGTCCGTGACGAGGGAGACTGGCGCACCCTCACGCGCAAGGGCGAGCGCCTGCTGATGACCAAGGTCAGCGAGTTCCTCTGGGTGCACGACCTGGACACCCTGGCGGTGCCGTTCTACCAGGGCTTCGGTCCGGACGACAGCAGCCGAGCCCGCTGCGCCGACCTCTTCTTCGGGATGGGCGAGGTCGTCGGCTCCGGGGAACGCCACGTCGACGCCGACCTGCTGCGCAAGTCCATGGCGATGCACAACGTCAAGGAGGACGAGTACGACTGGTACGTCCGCATGCGCGAGGAGAGTCCGATGCTGACCTCCGGGTTCGGCATGGGCTTCGAACGCTTCCTGATGTGGGTGCTCAATCATGACGACATCCGCGACCTCCCGCTGATCTCCCGGGTCAACGAGCCCGAGGCGTGGCCCCCGGCGGTTGTCCGGCCGTAGCTCCGGCCCGTGTCCCAAATCCTTCGAACGTGCCGTCCCCATCCACCCGGTGGGTCCGGGGACGGCACGTCCCACCGCACGAATCGAGACACAGCGCGATGACGCTCCAGCCCGTACCGCTCCTGTGCCTGCCTTACGCGGGCGCGGGTGCGAGCGTGTTTTGGAAGTGGCGCCAACTGGCGCCGCTGGGCCTGCGACTCGCGCCCCTGCAGCTGCCGGGGCGCGAGGAGCGGACCAACGAGGAACCGTTCCGTAGTGTGGCCGACGCCGTTCATGCCCTGCTGCCCGACGCCGTGGCCGCGGCGGCCGGACATCGCCGGGTCGCCGTGTTCGGTCACAGCATGGGCGCCGTCCTGGCCTTTGAACTCGCCCGCGCCCTTGAGGAGCGCACCGAGATCCCGGTGGCTCACGTGTACGTGAGCGGATCGCCGGGGCCTTACCACGGCCGCGCCGAGAACACCGTCGACCTCGACGACGACACCTTCCTCGCCGCTGTGGAGCAGTTCGCCGGGCACCGGCACCCGGCCTTCGAGTTCCCGGAGTTCCGGGAACTGCTGCTGCCGATGTTGCGCGCGGACGTGGCCATGCACGAGAGCTACCGCCCGCTGTCCGACGCCCCGATCCAGGCGCCGGTCAGCTGCCTACGCGGCGACCAGGACACCCTGGTCAGCGCGGACGACGCTGCGCAGTGGTGCAAGGTGACGACCGGTCGGTTCACCTACATCGAGCGGCCCGGCGGCCACATGTACCTGCTCGACACGCCTGCAGAGCTGCTGCGCCTGATCGCCGCGGACCTGCACCCCGACGCGCCGGCAGAGGCACTCGCCGGCCCGGCGCAGGGTGCTTCGAGCAGCCGGGAGACGCCGTGCGACTAGCAGACAGGACTGTCATCGTGACCGGGGCCGGCCGCGGGCTCGGCCGTGCGACCGCCGTCCGCTTCGCCCAGGAGGGCGCGGATCTCGTGCTCCTCGACGTCGGCGCGGACATCAAGGGCGTGCCGTACCCGCTGGCCAGCCGCGACCAGCTGGACCGGACCAACGAGTTGTGCCGGCAGGCCGGCGCCTCCACCCTGCCGCTACTAGCGGACGTCCGCGACAGCGCGTCGGTGCGGGCGGCGGTCGACGGCGCGCTGCGGCGGTTCGGCCGGGTCGACGCGCTGGTCAACAACGCCGGTATCGCGGCTCCGTCGGGCAAGCCGGTGCACGAGATCAGCGACGACGAGTGGGAGTTGATGCTCGACGTCGACCTCTCCGGGGCCTGGCGGATGATCCGGGCCGTCGCGCCCGCCATGCTGGAGCGGCGCAGTGGCAGCATCGTCAACGTCTCCTCGACGGCCGGCCTCGTCGGGTACCGGCACTTCGCGGCCTATGTCGCGGCGAAGCACGCCCTGGTCGGGCTGACCAAGGCGGCGGCGCTCGACTTCGCCCCGCGCCAGGTGCGGGTCAACGCCCTGTGTCCGGGCTCGGTGCGCGACGCCGCCCACGTCGAGGGCCGCATGCTCTCCGAGATCGCCCGCAGTCTCGACGTGGACGTCGACGAGCACGAGCAGACTTTCGTCACGGCCCAGCCGATGAACGCGCTGATCGAGCCGGAGGAGATCGCGAACGCGGCGCTCTGGCTGGCCGGCGACGACTCCCGCCAGGTGACCGGAACCACGCTCACTGTCGACGGCGGCTTCTCCGCCCGATGAGCGACCTTCTCGGCTGATGTGGATGAAGAGATGACTGAACAGACTCACACAGGGACCGACACCTGGCCCGTGCTCGGCGGCCAGGCCGAGCACGGCCTGGTCCTCCGGCTGTCCGGCGCCGCCGCGATCGAGCGGGCGGCGGCGGAGGTCGCCCAAGCGGCCGCGTCAGCGCGACTGGCCGAGATGGGCAGCTACTGGATCACCGACGCCGGAGCTGGGTCGTGCTCGGCCGCGGCCGCCGGGCGCGGGCGCCGGGAGGCGCTGCGCCCGCTTCCGCGTGGCGCCGGTCTACGCGTGGTCCTGACACGCTACCAGGACGAGGCCGCCGACCTGAGCATCGTCGCCCGCCGTGGGCTGCTGGACCACGGCGGCCTGCGCAGGCTGGCTGGGGCGCTGACGACCGCCGACGCCGAGGCGACCGCCGTGCTCGGTGCCCTGCACGAGGCGGGCGTGCCCGGGACCGCGGGCTGGCGTCCGGCCGCCGCACCTGGCTGGGGGCTGGCCGGTGACATCGTGTCCGTTCCCGTGCCGGCAACCGGCCCCGAGTCCCGCGAAGCGGCTGGCCGGACGCCCGTGCGCCCCGGCTGCGTCGTCGCCGCCGCCGCTCTCGCCCTGAGCCGGTACGAGCGCAGCGCCGCGGTACGGCTGGCCGTAGTGTCGACGGAGTCCTTCGGGTACGCCCCCGAGGCCAAGGTGGTCCAGATCGAGGTCGACGAGGATCTGGCGATCGGGCAGTTGCTCGGCCAGGTCGAGTCCAGGCTCCGCGATCCGGGAGAGGCCGGTGGCGAGGAGAGTCCCGCGGTCTGCGTGGTGCTGACCGACCGCCGGCTTGACGAGACATACCTGCCCTTCGCCCCGCACGCCTTCCCGTTGGTACTGACATTCGTCCAGGAGCAGGGCGATGTCCTCCTCGACACGTCCGCCGGGGCGCCCGAGGCCGTGCACGCGACCGTCGCCGAGGCGTTCACCCGCCAGGTCGAGTGGCTCGCGTCCCAGCTGGACCGTGCGCCGGCCGAGCAGACCGTCAGCAGCCTCTCGCTTCTCTCCGACGCGCAGGCGCATGCCGTCGTCGCACTGGCGGACAACACCGCGCTGGGCGGTGCGCAGCTCACGGCCATCCCTGGCATCATCGAACTGCTGGCTCGGACCCAGCCGGACGCGATCGCCGTGAGCGACGAGACACGGCAGTTGAGCTACCGGGAACTGGATGAGTCTGCCTCGACGTGGGCCCGCGCTCTGGTGCGGCAGGGCGTTGCATCCGGCGAGTTCGTCGGCGTCTGCCTCAAGCGCACCGTCGACCTGGTGGTCGCCCTGCTGGCCGTGCTGAAGACCGGTGCTGCCTACGTCCCGCTCGACCCGCACGCGCCGGACGAGCGCCTGCGGTATATCGCACAGGACGCCGAGCTCAGCGTGGTCATCAGCACCCTCTCCACCTTCCCCGCTCGGCCGGGTACGCCGGTACTCTCGCCCAGTGCCCTCTCGGAGGCGGCGCGGACGTCACCCGACCTGACACTGCCGGCTGTCCGCCCCGAGGACACCGCCTATGTCATCTACACCTCCGGAACCACCGGGCGGCCCAAGGGCGTGGTGGTGCCGCACGGCAACGTCGTGGCCCTGCTGGAGGCCACGCGCAAGGATATGGCGCTCGGCTCGGACGACGTCTGGACCTTCTTCCACTCGGCGGCCTTCGACTTCTCGGTCTGGGAGATCTGGGGCTGCCTGATCACGGGGGGACACCTGGTCGTCGTGCCCTACCTGGTCACCCGGTCGCCCGAGGACTTCCACGCCCTTCTGGTGCGCGAGGGCGTCACCTTGCTGAGCCAGACCCCGTCCGCCTTCGCCGGCCTGTTGGAGGTCGACGCGTCCAAGGGAGGGCCCTCACCGCGCATCGTCGTCTTCGGCGGCGAGGCCCTCGACCCGAAGATGCTGGGCGGCTGGTTCCGTCGCCATCCGGTCCGCGAGAGCCGGCTCATCAACATGTACGGCATCACTGAGACAACTGTGCATGTCACTCTGCACGACGTGCAGCCCTGGGCGCCCGCCGAGCGCGCTCGCACCGTAGGGCGCCCGCTCGCCGGGTGGTCCCTCTCCATCCGCGACGCGCAAGGCCGCCCGCTGCCCCCCGGCGCGGTCGGCGAGATCTGGGTCGGGGGAGCCGGACTCGCGAAGCAGTACCTCAACCGGCCCGAACTCACCGTCGAGCGCTTCGTGGTTGACGGCGTCACAGGCCAGCGCCTGTACCGCAGCGGCGATCTGGGGCGGCTCAGGCTCGATGGCTCGGTCGACCACGTCGGACGGCTGGACGACCAGGTCAAGATCCGCGGTTTCCGCATCGAACTGGGCGAGATCCGCTCGGTTCTCCTCGACGACCCCGGCGTGACGGATGCCGCGGTGATCGTCCGCGGCCAGGAAGCCGGACCGGCCCACACACGCATCGTCGCCTACGTCGTGGCGGCCGACGGCTCGAGCGCCGCGGACATCCGGCGGCGCGCCTCGGGCCTGCTGCCCGATTACATGGTGCCGGCGGAGCTGATCACGCTACCCGCACTGCCGTTGACCATCAACGGCAAGCTGGACCGCGCGGCGCTGCCCGATCGAGCCACGGCTGCGGGGCGGACGGAGGAGGTGCTCGCCTCCGATCACCCCGCGGCTTCCGACACCCTGGACAGGCTCCTCGCCATCTGGCGGGCCGTCGTGGCGCCGGACGCCCGAGCCGACGACCACTTCTTCGAGAACGGCGGTAACTCCCTGCTCGCGGTCCAGCTCCTGAGCGCTGTGCGCAAGGCAGGACTGGGCTCGGTCGCGTTGCGCGACCTCTACGCCCACCCCACGCCGTCGGGGCTGGCGGCCTGCCTCATGCCCGGCGTGCCAGGCTGAGCCCGGTCGGGGGCACGGCCCGGCTCAGCCCGTGCCGACGCCCCGACGGACGCTCGGGCGGGCCTGGTCGAACTCGCCACGGCCGTTCCTCCCACCAGCCGACAGTACGGCGGCACGAGCCGATCAGCCCGGGTACGCCGCGCTGAGGCGGGGAGGAGCGACCGAGCACCTTCCCGGTGCCGACCGCCGCCCGGAGTCACCGCCAGGGTGTCTGCTGAAGCGACGTCAGGAAGTGGTGGCACATGCGTCAGCCGGTGCGTATCCCCATACCGGCCGCACCGGAGCGGATGAACCCCGTCATCACCACGGTGCTGGCGGTGGCCTGCGGGCTGACCGTGGCCAACCTCTACTACGCCCAGCCTCTGCTCGAACTCGTCGCCCGTTCATTCGGGGTGAGCCAGGGCACGGCGACAACAGTGGTGACACTGACTCAGGTGGGCTACGCTCTCGGGCTGTTGTTCGTGCTCCCGCTCGGCGACCTGGTCGAGAACCGCCGACTCGCCACCCGGACGCTGGTGGTGACGGCGACCGCGCTGCTGCTCGCCGCGGCGAGCCCGTACTTCGCCATGTTCCTCGCCGCCTCGGTGCTGGTAGGCACCACGTCCGTGGTCGCCCAGGTGCTCGTCCCGCTCGCCGCCCACCTCGCGCCCGCCGACCGGCGCGGCGCGATCGTCGGCCAGGTGATGAGTGGCTTGCTGATCGGCATCCTGCTCGCCCGCACGGTCGCCAGCCTGGTGGCCGATCTGCTCGGCTGGCGGGCGATCTACTGCGTCTCCGCGGCGCTGATGGTGCTGCTCGCCCTGGTGCTGCGCTGCGTACTGCCGCACCGTGCCCCCGAACACACCGCCAACTACCGCTACCTGCTTGCCGGCCTGGGCGAACTGGCGCGCCGGGAACCGGTGCTGCGCCGCCGCGCGCTCTGCCAGGCGACGATGTTCGCAGCCTTCACGGCCTTCTGGACCGTCATCGCCTACGAGCTCATCGACGAGCACCACTTCGGCCAGGCCCAGATCGCCCTCTTCGCTCTGGCCGGCGTGGGCGGTGCGGCCGCGGCCCCGGTCGCTGGCCGCATCGCCGACCGCGGCCATGGCAGCAGCGCCAGCGGTGCCGCGCTGCTGCTTGCCTCGCTCGCCTTCTTTCTCGCCGCCGCCGGACACCGGTGCGTCCCACTGCTCGCCGCCGCCGCGGTGCTGTTGGACTTCGCCGTCCAGGCCCACCAGGTCATGAGCCAGCACGAGATCTACGCCCTGCGCGGCGACGCCCGCGCCTGGATCAACACCGTCTTCATGACCTCCGTCTTCGTCGGCGGCGCCGGCTCCTCGGCCGTCGCCGGCGTCCTGCACACCGCGTTCGGCTGGCGCGGCGTCTGCGCGTTCGGCGCCCTCCTCCCACTGGTGGGCCTGCTCATGTGGGCTTACGGCACGTGGACGATGACACCGCGTGCTCGGCCGTCCGCAGACCCGGAGCATCCAGCGGAGCCCGCGCGGAGCGCGACCCGTACCCAACAGCGAGTGACCGGGCTGTGACCTCCGTGCGGCGTCCGAGCCATCCTTGTGACGTCTCGTTGGCCAGACTTGCGAGCCGACCCGGCTACCTTCACCAGTCAGGCGTCGAGCACCGCCTCCTTGAGCTGCACGAAGTGCGCCAGATGGCATCCTTCCGCGTACCGCTGCCGGACGAAGCTGACTCGGCTTCCGAGGCGCCGGTGCGGAAATCACCGGTGCAGCCAGGAAGTGATGCAGCCGGGCTCCGAGATCGAGGACCTCGACCGTCACGTTCTTCGGATCCCCGAAGGTCCATCGGGTGACGGTCGCGGACCCCGACCTGGTTGTGCTCATGTGTTCGGGGTTGCGGGTGAGGTCGACTGATGTGGTTACTTGAAGCAAGGTGCGTCCTCCGCTGGCGTGCTCTCACTGGTGAGAGC
>NZ_JBHVFE010000291.1:0-11293 GCF_042801945.1 Kitasatospora sp. NPDC057542 | reverse complement strand
CAGCACCAGGACCGGGGCTCCTCGCCGTCGAACAAGCCCTACTTCACGAACGGGTCGATCGCGCAGACCACCATCAGCAGCGACAGGTAGGTGATCGACCAGTGGAACAGCCGCATCTCCTTGAGCTTCGCGCCCACGACCCCGGCCTTGGCCCGCCCGTACAGCGCGTGCGCCTCGCGCAGCCAGGCCGCGCCCAGCAGCACCGCGACGACCGGGTACAGCCAGCTCATGTGTCCCAGCGGCCAGAGCGCCAGGGAGACCGCCACCATCACCCAGGAGTAGATGACGACCTGCTTGCCGACCGCCACGTTGCCCTTGATCACCGGCAGCATCGGCACGCCGGCCCGCTGGTAGTCGTCGCGGACCTTCATCGACAGCACCCAGGTGTGCGGCGGCGTCCAGAAGAACACCACCAGGAACAGCACCACCGCGGCCCAGGACACCGAGTTGGTCACCGAGGACCAGCCGACCAGCACCGGCATGCAGCCGGCGATGCCGCCCCAGACGATGTTCTGCGAGGTGCGCCGCTTGAGCCCCAGCGTGTAGACGAACACGTAGAACAGCAGCGCGCCCAGCGCCAGCCAGGCGGACAGCCAGTTGACCCCGAAGCCCAGCAGCAGGGTCGAGACGACCGCCAGCACGATGCCGAAGACCAGCGCCTCGCGCGGCGACACCATTCCGGTGACGATCGGCCGCCGCTCGGTGCGCGACATCACCGCGTCGATGTCGCGGTCGATGTACATGTTGAGGGCGTTGGCGCCGCCCGCCGAGAGGTAGCCGCCGACGACGACCTTCAGCACCAGCAGCATGTCCGGCACGCCCTGCTGGGCCAGGAACATCACCGGCACGGTGCTCATCAGCAGCAGCTCGATGATCCGCGGCTTGGTCAGTGCGACGAACGCGCCGACACGGGCCCCGAACGGCCGGTGCGCAGGAGTCGCCCCGGTGACCCCGGCGGGACGGGTTTCGACGGCGGTCACTAACACCCCAACTGAAGATGAATCTTCGCAGGCGTCCACAGGAACGAAGGGTCCCGAATAGTCCGCTCTGCGCGTACCACGACACCATAGACGCTCCATATATCGCATCCGGCTCCGGGGTCCCCTGGCGAGGCGGAACGCACACCCCCGGGTGAACCGCCCGGAGAACCGCCCGGTGAGGCCCCCGGACGCCCCCGGCGCGGTTCCGTTCGCCCGTCCTGACCACCGGAGCTGCGCACGGCCCCGAATCGGGAGAGCCTGGGACAAATCGCCCAGGACGCCCTTGTGGGAATCACCCCGCGGAATTGCCGGTTGTCTCAGCACGGAGGGTGAGGCGCGGCCCGGACGGTAGGCTCGCACGCAGAAGCGGGATCTACCCTCCGTGACCGGCACCACCCAGCGTCGGGACCACAGCGCCGTGGCCGACCCGGTCCCCAATTCACGGGGTCACTCTTCACAACGGAAGGAGCCCTGAGACAGGGTGAGCACTGCGCCGACGAACGCATTCGAGTGGACCGATCTGGATGAGCGCACGGTTGACACTGCGCGCGTCCTGGCCATGGACGCCGTCCAGAAGGTCGGCAACGGACACCCCGGGACGGCCATGTCGCTGGCCCCGGCCGCATACCTGATCTTCCAGCGGTTCCTGCGCCACGACCCGACCGACCCGTCCTGGGTGGGGCGCGACCGATTCGTCCTCTCCCCCGGGCACACCAGCCTGACTCTCTACACCCAGCTCTACTTCTCCGGCTACGGCCTGGAGCTGGACGACCTCAAGGCGTTCCGCGTCGCCGGCAGCCGCACGCCCGGCCACCCCGAGCACGGCCACACCGCCGGCGTGGAGACCACCACCGGTCCGCTCGGCCAGGGCATCGCCAACGCGGTCGGCATGGCGATGGCCACCCGCTACGAGCGCGGCCTGTTCGACCCGGACGCCCCGGCCGGCGAGTCCCCCTTCGACCACACCATCTGGGCCATCGTCTCCGACGGCGACCTGGAGGAGGGCATCTCCGCCGAGGCCTCGTCGCTGGCCGGCCACCAGAAGTTGGGCAACCTGGTCGCCCTCTACGACGACAACCACATCTCGATCGAGGGCGACACCGAGACCGCCTTCTCCGAGGACGTCCTCAAGCGCTACGAGGCGTACGGCTGGCACGTCCAGCGGGTGACCCCGAAGTCCAACGGCGACATCGACGTGGCCGCCCTCGCCGAGGCGCTGGCCGCGGCCAAGGCCGAGACCTCCCGCCCGTCGATCATCGCGATGCGCACCATCATCGCCTGGCCGGCCCCGGACGCCCAGAACACCGCCAAGGCGCACGGCTCCGCGCTCGGCACCGCCGAGATCGCCGCCACCAAGAAGGTCCTGGGCTTCGACCCGGAGAAGACCTTCGAGGTCAGCGACCAGGTCATCGAGCACGCCCGCCAGGTCATCAAGCGCGGCAAGGCCGCCCGCGACCAGTGGCAGCAGTCCTTCGACGCCTGGCGCGCCGCCAACCCGCACCGCGCCGCCGAGTTCGACCGCATCGAGGCCGGCGAGCTGCCCGAGGGCTGGAAGAAGGCCGTCCCCACCTTCCCGGCCGGCAAGGACGTCGCCACCCGCAAGGCCTCCGGCGACACCCTCAAGGCGATCGGCGCGGTGATCCCGGAGCTGTGGGGCGGCTCGGCCGACCTCGCCGAGTCCAACCTCACCACCATCGACGAGGACAGCTCCTTCCTCCCCGAGGGCAACCCGCTGAAGACCGCCGGCCCGTACGGCCGGACGATCCACTTCGGCATCCGCGAGCACGCCATGGGCTCGACCATGAACGGCATCGCCCTGCACGGGAAGACCCGTGTCTACGGCGGCACCTTCCTGGTCTTCGCCGACTACATGCGCCCGGCCGTCCGCCTGGCCGCGCTGATGAAGCTGCCGGTCACCTACGTCTGGACGCACGACTCGATCGGCCTCGGCGAGGACGGCCCGACCCACCAGCCGGTCGAGCACCTGGCCTCGCTGCGCGCCATCCCGGGCCTGGCCATGGTCCGCCCGGCCGACGCCAACGAGACCGCCGTCGCCTGGCGCACCATCGTCGAGCGCCAGACCAGCCACCCCGGCCCGGTCGGCCTGGCCCTCACCCGCCAGGGCGTCCCGACCTTCGACCGCGAGGTCTTCGGCTCCGCCGAGGGCACCGCGAAGGGCGGCTACATCCTGGCCGAGGCCTCCACCGGCGACCCGCAGGTGATCCTGCTCGGCACCGGCTCCGAGGTCCAGCTGGCCGTCAAGGCCCGCGAGGCGCTGGAGGCCGAGGGCATCGCCACCCGCGTGGTCTCGGTGCCGTCCTTCGAGTGGTTCCAGGAGCAGGACCAGGCCTACCGCGACAGCGTGCTGCCGCCGTCGGTCAAGGCCCGGGTCTCGGTCGAGGCCGGCATCGCCCAGGGCTGGCGCGAGCTGGTCGGCGACCACGGCCGGATCGTCTCGCTGGAGCACTTCGGCGCCTCCGCCGACTACAAGGTGCTCTTCGAGGAGTTCGGCATCACCGCCGAGCGCGTGGTGGCCGAGGCCCACAACGCCCTGCGCTCCCTTGAGGCCGTCAACCGCTAGCGCCACCCGGCCGGGGCCGCCGACCGCACATCGGCGCCCCGGCCCCTCTGACTACCCCACGAAGCAGAAGAACAAAGGGACTGAAGCACCATGACTGACGCACTGAAGCGCCTCAGCGACGAAGGCGTTGCGATCTGGCTGGACGACCTCAGCCGCAAGCGGCTGAACTCCGGCAACCTGGCCGAACTGGTGCAGAACAAGCACGTGGTGGGCGTCACCACCAACCCGACCATCTTCCAGAAGGCCATCGCCGGCGCCGGCGACGACTCCTACGACGGCCAGCTGCGCGACCTCGCCGTCCGCAAGGTCACCACCGACGAGGCGATCCGCATGATCACCACCTCGGACGTGCGCGACGCGGCCGACGTGCTGCGCCCGGTCTACGACGCCTCCAACGGCCGCGACGGCCGGGTCTCCATCGAGGTCGACCCGCGCCTGGCGCACGAGACCGCCACCACCGTGGCCGAGGCCAAGCAGCTGTGGTGGCTGGTCGACCGTCCGAACGTCTTCATCAAGATCCCCGCCACCAAGGCCGGCCTGCCCGCGATCAGCGAGGTCATCGGCAAGGGCATCAGCGTCAACGTCACGCTGATCTTCTCGCTGGAGCGCTACAAGGCCGTCATCGACGCCTACCTGACCGGCCTGGAGGCCGCCAAGGCCAAGGGCCTGGACCTCTCCCAGATCGAGTCGGTCGCCTCCTTCTTCGTCTCCCGCGTGGACACCGAGATCGACAAGCGCCTGGACAAGATCGGCGGCGACGCCAGGGACCTGCGCTCCAAGGCCGCGCTGGCCAACGCCCGCCTCGCCTACCAGGCGTACGAGGAGGTCTTCGGCAGCGTCGACGGCAAGACCGCCGGCAACGCCCGTTGGCTCTCCCTGGAGGCCGCCGGCGCCAAGCCGCAGCGCCCGCTGTGGGCCTCCACCGGCGTCAAGGACCCGGCCCTGCCGGACACCCTGTACGTCACCGAGCTGGTCGCCCCCGGCACCGTGAACACGATGCCCGAGGCCACCCTGGACGCCACCGCCGACCACGGCCGGGTCACCGGCAACACCATCGTCCCCAACTACGCTGACGCCAAGGCCGTGCTGGACGCGATCGCCGCCGCCGGCGTGGACTACGACGACGTCGTCCAGCTCCTGGAGGACGAGGGCGTCGAGAAGTTCGAGCAGTCCTGGAAGGAACTGCTCGACACCGTCACCGCCTCGCTCGCCTCCTTCGCCAACGAGAAGTGACCCCTGCTCACAGCCAGTGCACGAAAGCGGAGCCCATCAAGTGAGCACTGATTTCCCCGAGTTGACTCCAGAATCGGACGCGGGCGATCTCCCGCCCTCCCCCGTCAACCCGCTTCGCGACCCCTCCGACCGACGGCTCCCGCGCATCGCGGGGCCGTCCGGCCTGGTCATCTTCGGGGTCACCGGAGACCTGTCCCGCAAGAAGCTGATGCCGGCCATCTACGACCTGGCCAACCGCGGTCTGCTTCCGCCGGGCTTCTCCCTCGTCGGCTTCGCCCGCCGGGAGTGGGACGACGAGGACTTCGCCAAGGAGGTCCACGACGCCGTCCGGGACCACGCCCGCACCCCGTTCCGGGAGGAGGTCTGGCAGCAGCTCGCCAAGGGCATGCGGTTCGTCCACGGAACGTTCGACGACGACGAGGCCTTCGACAAGCTGCGCGAGACCATCGAGGAGCTGGACCAGGCCCAGGGCACGAGCGGCAACTTCGCCTTCTACCTGTCCGTCCCGCCGAAGTTCTTCCCGACCGTCGTCCAGCAGCTCAAGAAGCACGGCCTGGCCGACCCGCCCCAGGGCTCCTGGCGCCGCGCGGTCATCGAGAAGCCCTTCGGCCACGACCTGGAGAGCGCGCAGGAGCTCAACAAGGTCGTCCACGAGGTCTTCCCCCGGGACGAGGTCTTCCGGATCGACCACTACCTGGGCAAGGAGACGGTCCAGAACATCCTGGCGCTGCGCTTCGCCAACCAGATGTTCGAGCCGATCTGGAACCGGTCGTACGTCGACCACGTGCAGATCACCATGGCCGAGGACATCGGCATCGGCGGCCGGGCCGGGTACTACGACGGCATCGGCTCCGCCCGTGACGTGATCCAGAACCACCTGCTCCAGCTGATGGCGCTCACCGCCATCGAGGAGCCCGCCTCCTTCCACCCGAAGGCACTGGTGGCCGAGAAGCTCAAGGTGCTCAGCGCCGTCAAGCTCCCGGCCGACCTCGGCCGGCACACCGTGCGCGGCCAGTACGCCGCCGGCTGGCAGGGCGGCGAGGAGGTCCTCGGCTACCTGGACGAGGACGGGATCGACCCCGACTCCAAGACCGACACCTACGCGGCCATCAAGCTGGAGATCAACAACCGCCGCTGGGCGGGTGTCCCGTTCTACCTGCGCACCGGCAAGCGTCTGGGCCGCCGGGTCACCGAGATCGCGGTCGTCTTCCAGCGCGCCCCGTACCTGCCCTTCGACTCCTACGCGACCGAGGAGCTGGGGCAGAACGCCCTGGTCATCCGGGTCCAGCCGGACGAGGGCGTGACGGTGCGGTTCGGCTCCAAGGTGCCGGGCACCTCCTTCGAGGTCCGGGACGTCACGATGGACTTCGCCTACGGCGAGTCCTTCACCGAGTCGAGCCCGGAGGCGTACGAGCGGCTCATCCTCGACGTGCTGCTCGGCGACGCCAACCTGTTCCCGCGCCACCAGGAGGTCGAGCTCTCCTGGCAGATCCTCGACCCGATCGAGAAGTACTGGGACACCCACGGCAAGCCCGCCCAGTACGCGGCGGGGACCTGGGGCCCCGTCGAGGCGGACGAGATGCTCGCACGAGACGGCAGGAGCTGGCGCCGGCCATGAAGATCGACCTCACCAAAACGACGTCCAGCAAGATCAACGCCGCGCTGATGGAGGCGCGCCGGGCCAGCGGCTCCACCGCCGCCGGCATGGTGCTCACCCTGGTGATCGTGACCGACGAGGGCAGCGCCTACGACGCCCTCAAGGCCGCCAACGACGCCTCCCGCGAGCACCCGATGCGTACCCTCGCGGTCATCAAGCGCGCCGGGCGCTCGCCCCGGGCCCGCGCCGAGACCCGGTTGGACGCCGAGATCCTGGTCGGCTCGGACGCCGGCTCCGGCGAAACGGCCGTCCTGCGGATGCACGGCGAACTCGCCTCGCACGCCCAGTCGGTGGTCCTTCCGCTGCTGCTGCCGGACGCCCCGACCGTCGTCTGGTGGCCGGACAACGCGCCGCTGCACCCGGCACAGGACCCGCTGGGCTCGCTCGCCCAGCGCCGGATCACCGACGCCGTCACCGCCGAGTCCCCGGTCGGCCAGCTCGCCCAGCGCTCCCAGAGCTACGCCCCGGGCGACACCGACCTGGCCTGGACCCGGATCACCGGCTGGCGCTCGATGCTGGCCGCCGCGCTGGACCAGCGGCCGTCCACCATCGTCTCCGCGGTGGTCGAGGGCGAGTCCTACAACCCCAGCGTCGAGCTGCTCGGCCTCTGGCTGACCAACCGGCTGCAGGTGCCGGTCGAGCGGGTCGTCACCGGCGGCCCCGGCATCACCGCGGTGCACCTGCGCACCAAGGACGGGGACATCACCCTGGACCGCCCGGACGGCCTGATGGGCACGCTGTCCATGCCCGGCTCGCCGGACCGCCAGGTGGCGCTCAAGCGGCGTGAGACCTCGGAGCTGATCGCCGAGGAGCTGCGCCGCCTGGACCCGGACGACATCTACGCGACGGCCGTGCGCACGCCCGTCGACCAGCTGCACGAGCCGGCCAACGCCGAGACCGCGGCGGCCGAGAAGGTCGCCCGGGAGGTCGCCGAGGAGGCCGTCGAGGAGGCCGCCGAGGCCGCCGTGGCCAACCCGGACCGGGTGACCGCCGAATCGTCGGAGAAGAAGCCCGCCAGGAAGGCCGCCGGCAAGCGCACCACCAAGGAAGGCGCATGACCAACGCGACCCCGCAGCTGGTCGTCCACCGGGACAAGGAGCTGATGGCCCAGGCGGCCGCAGCCCGGCTGATCACCCGGATCGTGGACGCCCAGGCCGCCCGCGGCAGTGCCTCGGTGGTGCTCACCGGCGGTCGCAACGGCAACGCCCTGCTGGCCGCGATCGCCGCCTCCCCGGCGCGCGACGCGGTCGACTGGGGCCGGCTGGACCTCTGGTGGGGCGACGAGCGCTTCCTGCCCGCCGCCGACCCGGAGCGCAACGCGGTCCAGGCCCGGGCCGAGCTGCTGGACGCCGTCCCGCTCGACCCGGCGCGGGTGCACGAGATGCCCGCCTCGGACGGGGTGGACGGCTCGGACGTGGAGGCCGCCGCCGCCCGCTACGCGCAGGAACTGGCGAAGGCCGCCGGGCCGGGCGACCGGCTCGGCGTCCCGGCCTTCGACGTGCTGCTGCTCGGCGTCGGCCCGGACACCCACATCGCCTCGCTCTTCCCCGAGCACCCGGGCGTGCGGGAGACCGAGCTGACCGTGATCGGCGTGCGCGGGGCCCCCAAGCCCCCGCCGACCCGGATCTCGCTCACCCTCCCGGCGATCCGGGAGGCCCGCGAGGTCTGGCTGCTGGCCGCCGGCGAGGACAAGGCGGGCGCGGTCGCGCTGGCCCTGTCCGGCCCCGGCGAGATCCAGGCGCCCGCCTCCGGCGCGTACGGCCGCAGCCGCACCCTGATGCTGCTGGACCGCGCCGCCGCGGAGCGGATCCCGCCGCAGCTCTACCCGCCGGCCTCCGCGTAACCGGCCCCGGCAACGCCGAAGGGCGCCACCGTCACTCGACGGTGGCGCCCTTCGTGCCGTTCTGCTCAGATCTCGCCGCGGAGCTTCGCCAGCGCCTCGGCCAGGATCGCCTCGCCGTCGGCGTCGGTGCGCCGCTCGCGGACGTAGGCGAGGTGGGTCTTGTACGGCTCGTTGCGCGAGGGCGCCGGCGGGTTGTGCTGGTCCTGCCCGGCCGGGAAGCCGCAACGCGGGCAGTCCCACGTCTCCGGGATCGCCGCCTCGGCGGCGAAGCTGGGACGGGTCTCGTGCTTGTTCGCGCACCAGAAGGAGATCCGGTTGCGCGGGGCGGACTCGCCGCGCTCCGCCTCGCCCATCGGGCCGGCCCCGACCCTGCTGCCACGGATGGCATTGCCACTTGCCACGGTCTGACTCCCTGCGTACTGGTGCGCCGACCCGCCGCGGTGCGCGTCGGTGGCGAAAGTCGTCCTAGTGTAAGCAGGAGCTAAGCATCCGCCACCATCGCCTCCGCACCCGACCGTCCCAGGATAGGCGCTCGGGCGACGGGGCGTCAGGGATACGTCAGCTCTGGTACTTCAGCACCAGGCCGAGGATCACGATGCACACGAACCAGCCCAGGCCGACCACGATCGTGATGCGGTCCAGGTTGCGCTCGGCCACCGCCGAACCGCCGCCGGTGGACATCGCGCCACCGCCGAACATGTCGGACAGGCCGCCGCCCTTCCCCTTGTGCAGCAGCACCAGCAGGATCATCAGCAGACTGAAGATGATCAGGGCAATCGAGAACCCGAGAACCACGACGGGACCAACTCTCTCGTATCTTCGGCGAAGGGGCCGGGCCGCGTACGGCGGTCCGGCCCCAAAGCCTACGTTGCTGCGGCGGCGTTAGCCTACTGCCTGCTCACGGTAGCGCACGATCTTGACGAACTCGTCGGCGTCCAGCGAGGCACCGCCGACCAGGCCGCCGTCGATGTCCGGCTTGGCCATCAGACCGGCCGCGCTCGACGACTTCACCGAACCGCCGTACAGCACCCGGACCTTGCCGGCCAGCTCGGCGTCGTACAGCTCGGCGATCCGCGCGCGGATGGCGGCGCAGACCTCCTGGGCGTCCTCCGGGGTGGCCACCTCGCCGGTGCCGATCGCCCAGACCGGCTCGTAGGCGATCACGACCGACTCGGCCTGGTGGGCCGGAACGTCGGCCAGGCCGCCGTCCAGCTGGGCCAGGGTGTACTCGACGTGGGTGCCGGCCTTGCGGATCTCCAGCGGCTCGCCGACGCACAGGATCGGGGTGATCCCGGCGCGGTAGGCGGCCTTCACCTTGGCGTTGACGATCTCCTCGTTCTCGCCGTGGTACTGGCGGCGCTCGGAGTGGCCGATCACCGCGTAGGTGCACTTGAGCTTGGCCAGCATCGGGCCGGAGACCTCACCGGTGTAGGCCCCGCCGTCGTGCTGCGAGATGTCCTGCGAGCCGTACTTGATCTTCAGCTTGTCGCCGTCGACCAGGGTCTGCACCGAGCGCAGGTCGGTGAACGGCACCAGGACGGCGACCTCGACGGCCTCGTAGTCCTTGTCGGCCAGCGCGAAGGCCAGCTTCTGGGTGTGCTGGATGGCCTCAAGGTGGTTGAGGTTCATCTTCCAGTTGCCCGCCATCAGCGGGAGACGGTCGGTCATGTGCTTTCAGTCCTCCAGAGCGGCGAGACCGGGAAGGGTCTTGCCCTCCAGGTACTCGAGGCTGGCGCCGCCGCCGGTCGAGATGTGTCCGAAGGCGTTCTCGTCGAAGCCCAGGATGCGGACGGCCGCGGCGGAGTCGCCGCCGCCGACCACGGTGAACGCGTTGCTGTCGAGCAGGGCCTGGGCGACGGCCTTGGTGCCGTTCGCGTAGTCCGGGTGCTCGAAGACGCCCATCGGGCCGTTCCAGAACACCGTGCCCGCGTCGGCCAGCTTGGCCGCGTACAGCTCACGGGTCTTCGGGCCGATGTCCAGGCCCTCCTGGTCGGCCGGGATGGCGTCCGCGGCGACGGTCGAGGGGTTCGCCGGAGCCTTGGTCTTGAGGTCCGGGAAGTCGGCGGAGACCAGGACGTCCACCGGCAGCACGAACTCGACGCCGCGCTGCTCGGCCTCGGCCAGGTAGCCGAGCACGGTCGGGATCTGGTCCTCCTGCAGCAGCGAGATGCCGACCTCGTGGCCCTTGGCCTTGAGGAAGGTGTACGCCATGCCGCCGCCGATCAGGATCCGGTCGGCCTTCTTCAGCAGGTTGTCGATCACGCCGAGCTTGTCGGAGACCTTGGCGCCGCCGAGCACCACCACGTACGGGCGGGCGACGTCCTCGGTGAGCCTCTTCAGCACGCCGACCTCGGTGGCGATCAGGTCGCCCGCGGCGTGCGGCAGCAGGGCCGGCAGGTCGAAGACCGACGCGTGCTTGCGGTGCACGGCGCCGAAGCCGTCGCCCACGTACAGGTCGGCCAGCGCGGCCAGCTGCTCGGCGAAGGCCTTGCGCTCGGCGTCGTCCTTGCTGGTCTCGCCGGCGTTGAAGCGCAGGTTCTCCAGCAGCGCGACCTCGCCGTCGCCCAGCCCGGCCACGACGGCCTCGGCACTGTCACCGACGGTGTCGGTGGCGAAGGCGACGGCCCGGCCGAGGATCTCGCCGAGGCGCTCGGCCGCCGGGGCGAGCGAGAACTTCGGGTCCGGCGCGCCCTTGGGACGGCCGAGGTGCGAGGCCACGACGACCTTCGCGCCGGCCGCGGCCAGCTTGGCGATGGTCGGCGCGACGGCGCGGATCCGGCCGTCGTCGGTGATCGTGACGCCGTCCAGCGGCACGTTCAGGTCGGCGCGTACGAAGACGCGCTTGCCTTCGACACCGGCTTCGATGAGCTCTTCGATGGTCTTCACGGGGATTCGGTTTCTCCTGGGGAGATGGTTGATGCGCAGTGAGGCGGCACGGCGCAGGGGCCGCCTGAGAAGTCCTTGAGCGCGGAACGAGGGCCCGGTCGGCACCGTACGCC
>NZ_JBHVFE010000290.1:0-11340 GCF_042801945.1 Kitasatospora sp. NPDC057542 | reverse complement strand
GCCCAGTTCCTGGCCGGCCCGGCGCGTCTGTGGTCACCGTCGTCCGCAGAACAGGCGCGGTGCTTGGGCGGCTCGGCGCAGCGGCCCGCCCCGCAGACCCCGGCCGAGCCCGCTGCCTCGGTCGCTTCGGTCGCTGCGCCCCGTCAGGCCGCCTGCCGGGACGCCGCACCGGCTGTGGCCGGGCGTAGCGCGTCGTCCCGCGCTGCCGCTGCCGCTGGCGCGGAAGACGGTGGCTGCTGTGGTGGGTCCATCGGACTGGGTGGCCGGTGCGGTGGCGAGGTTCCCGGCCGGGTCGTTTGCCGGGCCGACGACGAACGGCCGAGGGATCACTCCTGCACCGAGGCCACTTACAGCTCTGCACCGGGCGCCTGTGCCGGATCCGCGGCCCGAACGAGAAGATCGGGGCCGGCGGGACCGGCAGGTCGTGGGACAACTCCGGCCCAGCCTCCCGGCCGACGACGTCCTCGATCGCCTCAGCCGCCGCCAGGTCCAGCAGCCGATACGCCGTCGACCGGCACACTCCCAGCTCCCCGGCCGCGTACGTACCCCATGACGGATAGCCCAGGACAGCGGTTTACGGACAGGCTGTGTCACCTGTGTTCGGGCAGGGGGTCCGGCCGGCCGCCACGGCGGCGTCCATCGTGGCGGCCAGCACGGGCAGCTCGCGCTTCGGGTCGCCGAGCACCGTGCGGGGCATCGCCGCCGCCAGCGCGCAGACCGCGACCAGCGCGATTCGCTCGCCCACCGCCAGCTCCGGGCGGGCTTCCGCGTACGGGCCGCCGGTGACGACGTCGGCGGCCAGGTCGTACGCCAGCTCCTCGGCAAGCTGCCCGTCACCGCCCGGGACGACCTCCCGGCCGGCGGCCTGCTCGACGGCGTCGGCGGCCCGCTCCAGCACCACGCGGTGCCGCTCCTCCGTCTGCCGGGCGGCGCCGGCCTTCACGCCCATCAGTATCCGGCCGACCGGCGGTCAGACCATCGGCACCTGAGCGGCATCCGGACGGGTGGCCTGCTTGAGCTTCATCTCAGCCTCGTGCCGGTTCCCCACCCCCCGCCCAGTGCGAGTGGGCGTACAGTTCGGCGCCGAACGCGGCCCGCTTCCCTTCGGTCGGGTCGGCGACCCAGTCGGCCTCGGCCGCCGAGTGGGTGCCGGATCGGGTGAACGGGTTGCCGACACCTCGGCAGCCGGGCCGGTCACGCGGAGGTTGGCATCAGCCGAATCCGTGAGCCTTGACCGCTTCTCACCATCGGTCGTTTGTGAGAGTGATCCACTGTGAGACCCGTGGCTTCGAGCGGCCAGTCGTGGATGCCCACTGCGGCCCGCCAGCCAGGCTCACCGATCACGGGTGGCGCCGCGGTGTGCCGAAGGACTGATGCCTCGGGTCCGTTTGAAGGCTGAGCTGAAGGTGAAGGCGTCGTTGTATCCGACTTCCCTGGCCACCGCCGCGATCGTCGCACCGGGCTGGCGCAGCCGGTCTGCGGCCAAGGCCATCCGCCAGTGAGTGAGGTAGGTCAGGGGCGGGCGGCCCACCACGGATGTGAAGCGGCGAGCGAAGGTGGTGCGTGACAGTCCCGCTTCTGTGGCAAGTGACGCGACGGTCCAGGGGTGGGACGGCTCCTCGTGCAGCCTGCGTAGCACGTGTCCCAGCAGCGGGTCGGACAACGCCCGGTATCCCAGGGGTGGGACGGAGCCGGCTTGGTCGAACCAGGCGCGTAGGGAGCGCACCAGGAGCAGGTCGAGCAGTCGGTCCAGTACAACCTGCTGCCCTGGCTTGTCACCGATGGTCTCGTCGGCAATGAGGTCGAGGAGTGGGACAAGACTGGGGTCGCGGGGGACGACAGTCACCTGCGGCAGGGTGTCGAGGAGGGGCAGGGAAAGGTCGCTGCCGATGCGGTAGCCGGCGGTGACCAGCAGGTCGGAGTCGTCGCTCGATTGATAGCCCTCCGGGCTGGAGGTTCGGCCGGTGATCCGCCAGTTGCGGCGCGGGGACGCAGGGTCACTGGTAGTGGTGCAGTGATCGTCGCCATCCACGAGGATCTGCGGGGTACTGGTCGGGTGGTCGGCGACGGTGTACGGCTGCGTACTGCGGACCAAGACGATCTCTCCCTGCCGCAGTGCGACCGGGTCTCCTTCGGAGGCAATGACCCAGCCGTCCCCGTGCAGCATGACAGCCAGTGCCAGGGGCGCCGGCTCGATGAAGCGCAGGCCCCACGGGGGCATGCTGACGGTGCGGCAAAAGACGGCTCCGTGAGCGCGTACGCCGGCGAGGTAGTCATCAAGAACATCCACGCGGACACGATCACACATGTTTCAGGTCGTTTCAGCCATGGTTCGTGCCACCGGCTGCGGGTTCACTGGAGTCATGACAGAGATCCTCGTGATCGGAGCCACCGGCAAGACCGGCGCTCCCCTCGTTCCCCGCCTCCGTGCTCTCGGGCACACCGTCCGCGCCGCCTCCCGCTCGGGTGAGACCCGTTTCGACTGGTCCGACCGTTCCAGCTGGGACCCCGCACTCAGCGGCGTCCGGGCTGTCTACCTGGTTCCGACCGAGACCCTGGGCCTGCCCGAGCGCGCCGAATTCGTGGCCCGCGCGAAGGCGGCCGGTGTCCAGCGCCTGGTCCAGCTCTCGGTGCGCGGCATCGACGAGGACGGCACGCACCCCACCGAGGCCGCTGTGCGGAACTCGGGCCTGGAGTGGACGATCCTGCGGCCGTCCTGGTTCTCTCAGGACTTCGCCGCAGCGGACTTCTTCCTTCCCGGTGTCCTCGCAGGTGAAGTACGGACCCCGGCCGGGGACGGACGCGAGCCGTTCATCGACGCCGAGGACATCGCCGAGGTCGCCCTCGCGGTCCTCACCGGCGACGGCCACCACGGGCAGACCTACGACCTGTCGGGGCCGCGGGCACTGTCCATCACCGAGGCCGTCGAGCTGATCAGCCAGGCAACGGGACGCAGCATCGTCCACCGCCATCAGACGGAGGCGGAGTACGCCGCCGACCTGCTCGCGGCCGGCCTCACGCAGGACGACGCCGATTCCGTCGCAGGCTTCCTCGGCCAGGTCGGCCAGGGCGCGGACGACTACGTCAGCGACGGCGTCGAGCGCGTCCTGGGCCGTGCGCCGCGCACGTTCGAGGACTACGTGACGACGGCCGCGGAGAAGGGCACCTGGACGCCCTAAGGGTTGTCCAGTAAACGATCTCCGCCTCAGGGACGTCGGGGTAGCCAGGGTAGTCGGCGTAAGGTGACGCGAGGCCGACGACAACGACGACCCGGCGCCGACGCCGTCGAACCGGCTGAGCCGTCTCGGCCGGGACGGACCGCGTACCGGCGCGGGTCCGCGAACCCGAACGGCTCGACCACCGCCCCGCGCTCCGACGTCCTCGGCGCGCTCGGCGTCCTCAAGGTCGCCACCGCCGACCAGCTCCAGCGCCTGCTGCGCCCCAGCGCGGCGTCGAACAAGGCGATCCGGCAGGCGCTCGGCGATCTCGCGCTGCACGGCCTGGTCGCCTCGGACGGCAACACCAAGGACCGGCACAAGACGTGGCGGCTGGAGGGCACGGGCGGCCCCCGGCCCGCTCGCCCGCCGCCTGCCGTCCGGTCCGCTGCTGCACCGGGTCGTCGCCGGGCTTGTCAGGGGCGTCGCCCCGGCCGTCGTCGCCCCGGCGGTTGTCGGGCTCCGGCGTCGGCCGCCGCTTCGCCGCCGGGGCACCGGGTCGCCGTCCGGCTCGCCCCGGCGACGTCCCGTCCCGCCCGCGCCGGTGCTGTCGCCCTGGCCACCGTCCGGCTCGCCAGCCTCGGCGTTGCCGCTGCCGCCGTCCGGCTCGTCCCGGCCTGCTCGCCGGGCCGGGCAGCGGCCGTTCGCAGCGGGGGGCCGGCGCACACGGTGGAGGCCTGACCGTGATGTCCCGTCACCGCCCCGGTGACGGAACCCGCAGGGCCCGCGCCCGCCGCCCCGCGCGGGGGAGTTGGTTCGTTCCGGACCCGTCGGGTCGTGTGGTGGGGGATGATCGCGGTGTGACTACGTGGTGGGAGACACGCCGTACGGCCAGGCTGGCGGGGTTGGCGTATGCGTTGGAGTTCTTCGGCACCGAACCGGTGGAGGACCCCGGTGTCGGTGAACTCGCCCGCTTGGCCGGGGATTTGGCCGCGGAGTACCGCGCCAGTGACCTGGGCCCGGCGATACACCGCGCCGGCGACCTGTTGGACCTGGCCGCCGCCGCCCTCCACACCGCCGACCGCCTGCGCGGCACCCTCCTCCCAGTGGTCAACCATCACCTGCGCCACGCCGCCGCGGCTCTGGATGACGCCCGCGCCTGCCTGCTCGCGCAGGCCTCGCCAGCCGCCTTCCCCGCCGCCTCGCGGCTCCCGCCCGGCTGACCCCGGCCCGAGAACGCCTACGCCACCGCGGCCGATGCCCTGGCCGAGTGGCAGCGCGTGCGCGACCACACCGCCGAGACCCGCGCCGAGCGCTACGACCCCGACCACGACACCGCCCTCCAGCACGCGCTGCGCCGTGAGCGCCACCGCCGCGACGTTGCCCAATGCGCCCGCGAGGCCGCCCACCAGGCCCGCCAGACCACCGCCGCCGCCCACCGCCGCCTCGTCGGCACCGTTGCCCAGCCCTTCTACACCGCCCTCGATCGCGCCGGCCTCCATGCGCTCACCGACGACGACCACCAGGCCGTCCGCGACCTCACCCGCCAGGTCGACCCCGCCACGCTGCGCCAGGTCATGAGCTGGCTGGAGCGCACCCGCACCGCCGCCCTCGCACTGCGCAGCACCGAGCAGACCCCCACCCGTCCGAGGGTGCGCCAAAGCCAGTTCTGACGGTCCCGACGACCAGGAACTGCCCGACCATCGCGGGGGAGCCCCACACGGGAGCGGGCAGGACTACAGCGGCAGCGGCCTCGGGAAGCGGGCGTTGAGTGGGGACGGCACGACGACGACGTGAGTCAACGGGCGTCGGCTCAGGCTCAGGAGGGGGTACTCGGCGATGGACCCAAATGGTCAGCGAGTTTCTGCACGCGGTGGCAGAGCCGGTCTCGGGGGAGGTTGAGGGAGAGCGGCTCGTGGTGTCGCGCGGCGTCGGCGGAACGTTGAGCGTGGGGCGGCACCGCGGCGTGTACCAGGTCGTCGAGTTCGCGGTCCCGACCGAGCCAGCGTAGGCCGTCCAGGCCGCGGCCCCTGAGCGGCCGTCAGGCCGCCCGCGTGAGGGCACGGTGTCCGTGCTGCGTCCCGCCCGCCCGATCACCGATGTGCTGCGCGCCCCCAGGGCGCCTCCCCGACAGCGGCAGCCGCGAGCCGGCCGAGCAGCCCCCGGCCCAGTCGGGCGGTCCGACGCCCTGCCCGCTCTTCCCCTGTTCGGGCCCGCCTCCAAAACTCATCGCCCCGGCCGGGACGACATGGTAGAAAGCCCAGATCAGGAAAGACACGGGGGATTCGATGAGTTCAGGAACCGGGATCAAGCAGGACGTGGCGCGTCTCCTCATCGAGGGCGACCTCGCGTTCTCCCGCCGCTTCCTGGAATGCGTCGTCGAGGACACCGACAAGGCCGTCGTCCCGATCTTCTGCATGAACAGCTACTGAAATTGAAGTCGTGATGTCGGTCTGAAGGTGGTCAACCGTCCATGATCAGGCCGGTGGTGGCGAGGCATCCGTCGATGAGGTGGGGGCGGTACTGGATCTGCTTCAGGCTGCGCCTGACGGCTCGGGCGAGCTGGTCGAGGTTGGCGGCGGCGAGGTTGCCGATGGTGCGCTTGACCAGCGACCAGATCCCCTCTTGCGGGTTGAGGTCCGGTGCATACGACGGGAGTTGGAAGACAGTCAGCCAGCCCTTGTTCGCCTCGATGAACTCCTGCATCGGCGGCATCAGGTGGGCGCGCAGGTTGTCCCACACGAGCACGATCGGGCCGCCCAGCTGAATGTGTGCGCGGATGAGCAGGTCCCGGTAGTCCTGCCAGGTCAAGCCCTTCTTCTCGCCCTTGCGGCCGCGGTGGACATGGAAGCTGTAGAACATCCGGGACCGTTGACCGGGTTTGTAGCAGCTCAGTCCCGCCATGGAGACCCGGCCGCCTCCCCGGCCGCGCACCCGCACGACCGGGGTGCAGCCGAGCCTGCCCCAGGTCCTGGCATGCGGCGGCCTCATCGACTGCCCGGCTTCGTCCTCAAAGACGAGCCAGGCCCCGCGGGCCGCCGCGGTGCTTTTACCCGCGGCCACGTCTCCTTCTTCCACAACTCGACGGCCGCGTCGTCACGCTCGATCGCCCGGCGGGCCGGCTGCTGCCAGGACCAGCCGTGGCGCTTGAGCAGGACCCACGTGCCCTCCACGGTGTAGGAGACGTGGAACAGTCGGCCGATCAGCGTCTTCACCCGTGCCAGAGTCCACCGCTGGTCCTCCCAGCCGTGGGCCAGCGGACCACGCTCCAACTCCCGCTCCAACCGCGCGATCTGGGCATCGGACAGCTTCGGACGACCGGGCGAGCCCTTCGAGGCGATTCCCGCCGCACCGCCCTCGCGCCACTGCCGGCGCCAGTGCTCCACCGAACGCACGCTCACCCGCAGTGCCGCCGCGATGTCCCTGCTCTTCTCGCCGCTCTCGAAGCGTTCTACGGCCTGCTGCCGGATCCGCTCCCGCGCGGCCCTCTCCGCGTCGGTCAAACCGCCGCCCTGTGCATACCTCACAGCACACGACTACCGGGATCGGCCCTCCACCGGCAGGCGAACGCTACGGCTTCACCCATCCGAGCGACATCACGAATTCAACTTCAGTACCTGTCGCTGATCATCCACGAGTCGTACAGGACCCTGAAGGTCAACGACCCCGAACTCGCGGCCTCCCTGGCCTACGAGCACGAGGAGACCATCCAGCGGGCGCGGCTCAGCGTCAAGCTCTTCGACGACTCCAAGACCGGCCTGGAGAAAGTGGGTGACGCGTTCGGACGCATCATCGACGAGGGACGGCAGGCGTTCCTGGGCAACACCTGGTTCCCGCCCGCGCGCTGGTGGAAGACGGACCTGGGCGAGTACCGCTACCGAGGCCGGCTCGTGAGCACCACCCACACGGTCGGGTTCGTCATGGCCCTCCGCGCCGGTGCCCTGCAGGACCTCCCCGCCCTGGGGCCGGAACTGTCGGCCGTGGCCCAGGCCCAGAGCGCGTACGTCAGCCAAGCAGCCGGGCACCTGCCATGGCCTGGCCCCTCGTTCATGAACAGCATCACCCTCGACGCCTTTGAGACCCGGGATCGCCGATCCGAGCGCCACTTCAACCGGATCTTCGATGCTGGCCTGCCCGAGAAGATGAAGGCGTCCCTGACCGCCTTCCAGTGCTCCCTCAACGTCCTCGACGCCATGCTGCGGGACGACGACAACCCGGCTTCCGCCGAGACCGTGTTCAAGCTGAGATACATCACGCTCTACCACGTGTTGTCCAGCCTGGAGAAGCTCAGGAATCAGTACGAGAAGGAGTTGGGGACGGCATCCCGCTCACTGCTCGCCGCCATGCTCGACCACCCCGTGAGCACCGAGATCCGCAGCGGCGAGGCACGGCATTTCCGCAACACCTTGATCCACTACACGCCCGCAGAGCACCTAGCCTCAAAGCTCTCCACGAACGCCCCGTACTACGGCCTAGTGGAAGCCTGCTTCCCGACACGTGACTTCCCCTCCCTCCAGGCTGCGATCGCCGAGCACACGGGGCGGATGGCCGCGCTCATGGACCAGTGGTCGGGGGCCTGACCGGTCGAGCGGATGGCGCGGTGCCATTCGCGGCCGGCGGTGATCTGGCCGTCGTACCAGGTGTGTCCGCCGGGCCGGGACACGGTGAGCCGGGTGTCGTCCAGGTGGGCGGTCCGGGCGGGGTTCGGGTCCCCGGGTGGGTGGCGGGCCCAGCCGTCGCCGGGGTGGCGGTGGCGTTCGGGCGCGGCGGGGACGACCAGGGCGGGGCGCAGGTCGGGCAGCAGTTCCGGCCAGGGCGCACCGTGCGGGCCGGCGCCGGTCAGTTCCACGCGCGAAATCCCTTCCCCCCACACCCGTGCCGGCCGTCGTGCGGCCGGGCGGATCACCATCGGCGGCCACAACAGGTGCCCGCGAGGGGTGCATGCGCCGGCGGACGCGCCGAGGCCGCCGTCCTGCCCCTGCGGGTTGTCAGCGTCCGCCGCGCCGCGGGGGTGCGGCGGCTCTTCAAGGGCTGGCCCGCTGCGGACGATCCGTGGCTGGGAGGCGCGCGTACTCCACGCGAAGCTCTACCCGGTGAAGGACCGCAGGGTGTGACCCTTGTGGTGCGCGGACGACCCCTGGCCACCGTCGGGTGGCCAGCGCCTCGTGCCGCTCCGTGATGGTTGCGTCACGGGTGGGCTCGTGACGAAACGTCCTGCGGTCCCGTCACCGTGACGCCACGGCACCACCACGGGAGCGGCCCCCGCGGTCCCGCCCGTTCGCCTCCGCCGCTCGCGCGGCGGCCGTCGGCCCAGCCCCGCCCGCCGCCGCGAGGCCCGCACCATCCTCGCCCTCCTCCTCGACCGCCGGCCCTGGCCGACCCCGAAGCCCGGGGCAGTGCTGACAGCCGGACACCGCGAAGGCGGCGACCACCACCTGGTGGCCGCCGCCTTCGGTTCGGTCCGCCCGGGGCTATTCCGCTGCGCTGATGAGGGGGTGATGGGCTGCCCATTGGGTCACGGCACCGCGGTTGCGGGCGGTGAACCGGCCGGTGTTGAGGTGTCCTTCGCGGGTGATGGTTGTGTGGTCGGAGGGCTACCGCAGGCGGCCGGGCCCGGAAGCGACGGGGACGCGCGTGGGGCCGAGCTGGTGGGAGTCCAGCCGTGCCGGGGCATAGTACGGCTGCTCCGCCCGGTGACCCGGGCTACCGTGGCGGTAGTGCGGAGGCTACGCGGGGATGCCCCCGCAGGCAGGCGCCGAGGGGGGATTCGGGGGTGGGCTGATCGTCCTGGCGTTCGCGGTGCCCACCGAGTCGTTCGCAGCGCCAGCGCTCGGCCCATCGGGGGTGGAGCGCGTGGAGGAGGGATTCCTGGTGGGCGAGTTCGCGCTCCATCGGACCGCCTCCGAAGGGGCGTTCGCGGGCCCGGGTGTAGGCGGTGTAGCGGGTGGCGTCCACGAAGACCCAGTAGAGGAACTCGTCGCTGTCGCGGGTGTCTCGTTCGGAGAGCAGTTCCCCGCGCTCGAAGTAGCCCTGGGACAGGGTGCCGTCCGGTCCCACCGACAAGCACCCGCTCGGGCCCTCCAGGTACTTGAAATTGGGGACAGCGTAGGGAGGCACGTTGATGATTGCGCACAGCCGTTTGATCTCGGCTTCCAGGAAGGCCTGTATCCGGTCGCGCTTGTCCATGCTCATGTCGCCGCCTTCTGCTCGGGACGTGGATCGCTGATACTGCGCGGACGGGCGTGTCACGGTGCCCGGAGTCCGCGCTCACCAGTCGCGCTCGGAACCGTAGCCGGAACACCTGATTATCGTCAATCTGACATTAAGGCGGGTCGACCGAGGCCCGGTCATCACCGGGCGAATCTGCCCGGGTGGCCAGCCTCCAACCCACTGACCTGCACCTTCAGCCCGGCGGTGACTCCAGAGCCCCCGAATGGGGCCAGCCCGCGACGGAAGGACCGGTGCCGATGGTGTCCGTAGTCCAGATCCACCGACCGGACGTGCCCCAACTCGACTTCCCCGCCGGGACCGACGTGCTCCAGTGCCCGTTCATCGTCGACCGGTTCCCGACGGCAACACCCCGGGTGGTCTGGCGGAGTTCCGACTTGGTGGGCCCGGTCCTCGACACCGCGCCGTCGACGGTCAGCACGGCGCCCGGGGACAGCATCCCGGCGCCGTGCGTCGTGCACCCCGAGCCGGTGGTCGACTACCCGAGCTGGGACATGCCGGAGGAGGTGAGCCCGGTGCTGCGCGTCCGGATGGAGGAACTGAATGCCCGCACCGGCCTGCGGTACAGCTACCACCTGGCCGAGGCCCCGGGCATCAAGCTCGGCGGATACCCGAGCTGGACCCAGGAACCCTGCTGGCCGGACTGCCCGACCTGCGGGCGGACGATGGACCACCTCCTGACGGTGAGCAGCTGGGAGTACGACGGCCTGTCGTACCGCACCTGGCTCCCGCTGGAGGACCGCGACAGCGAGACCGGCGAGGAGCGACGGGACACCACCAGGGGCCGTGGAGCGCACAGCCCCGCCCAGGTGATGATCGGGGACGCGGGCGGCGTCTACATCTTCGAGTGCCGGACGTGCCCGGACCGTCCGGTGGACCACCACTGGGACTGTTCGTGAGGCGGCGCGATCGCGTCCGCCACGAGATCGGCGATGTCAGCGCAGCGCCCACGGGACGCTTCGCCCGCTGGCGTCGCTGAGGGGCCTGGAGGAGGTGACCCCGGCTGGCCGAGACGAGACCCCGCAGAAGCAGGCCCGCGGCAGGGATTGGCCGATCGTCCCCGCAGACGCGTGTCGGACCTGCTGCTGATCGGCCGGGCCGCCAGTTCGTCGCCTGGTGGTCAGCGTGACCTGCTGCCCTGCTCCCGCCCAGCCCACCGGTGACTTTCCCCACTGCTGACGCCGCGTCGGCGTAGCCCGAACTGCGACAGGCGGCCGGGCGACGGCACTGTGGAACTGGGCGGCCGGCCGAACCCCCGAGCGGTCCGGCCGCCTTCAGTGCGGGGTCCTTTTCGGCTGAAGGCCACCCTCACCAGCATTCACCTTCCCGGCGGCCTGGCCAGCGGTGCGGGTCAGCCCGTGGCGACGAGGGTGAATCCGCCTGAGCAGTACCAGCCGCTGGCTGTCAGGGCTTCGTAGAGTGCGGTCATCCAGTTGTTCTGGCGAGGGCGGGTCCGGTGGTGGGCGACATCGAGTAGATGGGCGCGGACATCCTCGCATCCCCCGCCGTCGAAGACCGTCTTCAGCGCGAACCCCAATGTGTCCAGCTCGTCGGCGACCTGAGCCTCGTACAACTCGGCGAGATGGAACACATTGAAGTGGTGTACGACCCGTGCCCCGAGTTGAGGTTCCCAGACGTCTGGCGGATCCACGAAGAACCGGACCTGCCAGTCCACTGTCCCGGCGGTGTCGCCGTCGCCGGGCTTGTGGGTCAGGAACTCCGCGCGCAGCCAGCGTTCGTCTTCGACGTTGTCGAAGTACGGGTGCAGGGTCTGCTTCTACTTGCTGTCCGGTATCTGGTCCAGCTTCACGAAGTTGCAGTCCGCGCAGACGGGCACCAGGTTGAATGGCACGACCGCGAGATATTGAGCCGAAATGGCTCGGTTTCCTACATGATCGCGTAGCAGACGTGTGGGGCCTTGAAGTAGCCGCACACGATGCGGGGCTGGCGCTGCCGT
>NZ_JBHVFE010000289.1:0-11357 GCF_042801945.1 Kitasatospora sp. NPDC057542 | reverse complement strand
CGCGTGGAACGCGCCCCGGCCGTGGCGGGCCGGCTCGGACGATCCGGGACACGATCTGCCGAATGGCCGATACCGGCGGAACCCGGGATCCGACAGCATGGCACCATGCTGTCACCGCCCGTGGCCGACCCCGACGAGTCCTCGCCCGGCTCCCGTCACACCGGAGTCGGCTACGCCATCGCCAGTGCGGCGGGGACCACCCACTGCGCCCCCGGCCCGTGCCCGCGCAGCAGTTGGTGGCCGAGCCGGGTGACCGTATGGATGGCATGGCTGCGGTTCCGCCTGGTGGAGATCAGGCCGGCGGCGCGCAGAACGGCAGTGTGCTGGCTGACCGCGGCACTCGACACACCCAGCCGTTCCGCCAGCTCGGTGTTCGTGCAGCCCTCCTTGAGCGCCTGCAGCGCGGCGGCCCGAGTCCGGCCCATCAGTGCTGCCAGGCTCTCCAGCTGTCCGGGCTGCCTGTCGACCCGTCCGTCGGCAGTCCCTCCCAGCAGATGGACGAGTTCGTCGCTGTGCGGCCGGTCCGGGAAGAACAGCTGCGGCGCCTCCTTGCCGTTCGACCGTGAACCGGGCACCACGACATGGCCGGGTCGCGCAAGGAACAGGGATGGTGACAGGACGAGCCCCTCCCCGCACAGGTGCAGTTCGCCGGACTTGAATCCCGAGATCTCCAGAGCGGGCGCGCTCCACCGGATGCCGGGCCCGAGACTGTCCAGCAGCACCTCCACACCATCGCGGCACATGATGTCGCGCATGGTGTCGCGGGCCGCGTCCAGGTGCGTCCGGACCGAACTCCAGTGGGGCGCGACGGCCAGGCGGAAGAAGTCACGCATGGCCGCCAGGACCTGCAGCTGGGACGTACTCATTTCCGCACGGAACGCCGTCCCTGAGCGCTCCGTGCCGCTACAGAGCTCAATCAGCTGCTCGGAGTCGGCCTCGTATCGCATCAGCTGCCCGACGCGCCCTGTTCGAGGGTCGCGCTGGGCGAGATGTCGGTGCACGCTTCGACGCCATGGGTGAAACCCTTCTTCCTGTTCTTCCCGGAACGCCTCGAAGGCGAAGACGTTCTCGATGGCCGGGGTCTCCGACTCGCCGATTCTGATTCGCGCCAGATCGGCCGTGGTCAGAACGATGCGGAACATGAGGAAAGCACTCCTATGGGGGGAGGAAAAGTGCTCTTCGTCGAGAAGCGCACGTGGCGGGGTGGGCAGGTCGCACTTGCGCCGATCAACCGTCGGTTCTCCAGCGGCCTACTTGCGCTTGAGGATCCGGACGGCGCCTTCGCGCGTCCGGGCTCTGATCGAGCGCTCGGCCGATGGCACGTCCCGGAGCTCCACCTGCACGTCGCCTCCGTCCTTCCCTGAGGCTGATACGTGGTAGGGCGCAGGCGGGTCCGGCAGCTCCACCGAAATGTCCCCGACGTCGGAGTCGACGACGACCTGACTCGGCACGGCGGCGAAGGAAAGGGAGACCGGCGCTCTTCGCGTGGAGGCCACGACGTCGGCGGATCGGGCTTCACGCACGCCGATCCGTCCGCTCTCCGAACTGAGACGGAGCGGTCCGAGCGATCCCTCGACCGTGATGTCTCCCGTCCGAGTGGAGATCCAGGCCGGACAGCACATGCCCACCGCGGTCACGGATCCCGGAGACGTCACGGTCACCTCGGTCCCGGCGGGGATCTGGACCACGTAGTCCACACGGCAGTTGACGGGGATGCCGGTGCACTCGGCGGCAAGGCGGAGCGTGCTGCCCGTCAGCTCCCAGGAGGAGTGCCCGGCCTTGGCGGCCGAGCCGGCCAGCTCCCTGGAGACCGCGAGGGAGTCTCCGGGCCCGTGCTGCAACCGCACGCGGCCGTCTCCACTCAGCACGACGGCAAGGCGTGTGCCCGTGAACGCGAACAGGCGGTGATCGTTCCGGGGCGAGGCATCAAGGTCATCCAGCACACGTACGCTCAGAAGCGCTACCACGGCACCCGTGACCAGCAACGCCAAAACGATTCGTCCCCCCGTTCGCTCAGACATGCTCACCAGCGTTTCAAGCGAGCGCTCCCAGCGGTATCAGCCGTTCGGCAGATTGTGCGGTCCCGATTCCTCGCTTGTACTGTCCAGCGGCAACACCAGCGCGACCCGCCACCCGCACGGGTGGTGCGGGCCGGCGGTGAGCGCTCCCCCCAGTTCCCCTGCGCGCTCGGAGAGACTGCTGATGCCGGTTCCACCGGTCCCGGTCGGGCGTTCCACCGCGAGCCCGGCGCCGGGGCCGGGTGCGTCGTCGACGACGGTGACATGCAGCTCCGGCGAGCCCGTGGAGGTCGCGCAGCGTATCCCGATCACCACCCGGGACGCGGTGGCCGCGTGCCGCCGCACGTTGGTGAGCGCCTCCACGATCACCCGGTACCCCAGCCTGCTGGCCTCGTGCGGAATGCGCGCCGCGGCCTCCTCCGGCACGTCCAGTACGGCCTTGGGCGCGCCCGTACGGTTGAACCTCGCCACCAGGGAGGCCAGTTCGCTCAGGTCCCGCCTGGGCGCGTCGGACTGCCGCGGGACCGCGCCCGACTCCTGCGCGGCATCGTTCCCGGCGGTCAGCTCCGGCCGCCGGACAGCCTCAAGGGCGCGCCTGCGCTCCTCGGCCGCCGGGACCTCGGCGAGCAGCTGGACCGTGTGGTCCATCGCCTTGAGTGCCTGGGCACCGGCAGCACCGATCTCGGACAGAAGCTCCAGCGCCTGCTGGGGGTCCTCCTTGGCCAGCACCTGCGCGGCTTCCACCAGGACGACGACCGCGGTGACGTCGTGGGCCGCGTAGTCGTGCAGGTCCCGTGCCAGATTCATGCGTTCGGTTCGCCGCTCGGCGGCGAGGGCCGCCCGGTTACGGGCGTCGAGCCCTCTCAGGTACAAGCCGATTCCCACCGCGACGATGGCCAGGATCGCCCAGATGAGGCAGAGCTGCAGGCTCTCACCACGGCTGGACGGTGGCACGGTGTTCAGAGCGATGCGCAGCGGCGACAGCGTGATCGCCGCCGCGAGGAACGCGGCCAGGGCGGTGGCGATCGCCGCGGGCTGCCGACGCACCCCCACGACCACGAGAATCATCAGGGCCAGCGTCTCCGCCGTCCACCAGTTCGCCGCGGCGGACCGGGCCGGGCCCTGATAGGTGAACGTGACGAGCAGCGACACCGCACCCGCGGCGGGCGCCATGGCGAGCAAGGACGCCGGCTGGCGGGGGCCCCATACGACCAGGGCCAGGGCCGAGACGATGCCGGCCGCACCGGACACGCTGATGAGCGGCCCGACGGAGCGGGTGGTGAGCAGGGCGATGGTCACCGTCGCGGCGACGAGCACCACGCACAGGACCCCGCGTAACCACGCCCACTGCCGACCGTCATCACGCGTCTGCCTCGTCACCAGGAGAAGGCTAGTGGCCGCGACTTGACCGTGCCGGTGAAAACGTCGCTTCGCGTGGTTCCACCGGCACGACGCGCGGGCGCGCGGAAGGGGCCGCCGGTACCCGGTCGCCCCTTCCGCGCAGTCCGCCTCACAGGAACGGGGCGGTTCGCGGTTCCGGTCAGACGTTGAAGCGGAACTCCACCACGTCGCCGTCCTGCATGACGTACTCCTTGCCCTCGATGCGGGCCTTGCCCTTGGAGCGGGCGTCGGCGATGGAGCCGGTCTCGACCAGGTCGGCGAAGGAGATCACCTCGGCCTTGATGAAGCCCTTCTGGAAGTCGGTGTGGATGACTCCGGCCGCCTCGGGGGCGGTGGCGCCCTTCTTGATGGTCCAGGCGCGGGCTTCCTTGGGGCCGGCCGTCAGGTAGGTCTGGAGGCCGAGGGTGTCGAAGCCGACCCGGGCGAGGGTGGCGAGGCCGGGCTCCTCCTGGCCCATGGACTGGAGGAGCTCCAGGGCCTCGGCGTCGTCCAGCTCGATCAGCTCGGACTCGATCTTGGCGTTCAGGAAGATCGCCTCGGCCGGGGCGACCAGCTCGCGCTGGGCGTTCTTGAAGTCCTCGTCGGCCAGCTCGGCCTCGTCCACGTTGAAGACGTAGAGGAAGGGCTTGGCGGTCAGCAGGTGGAGGTCGCGGATCGGGGTGGTGTCGAAGCCGGCCTCGAAGAGGGTCTTGCCGGTCTCCAGGATCGCCTGCGCGGCCTCGGCGGCGGCCAGCACGGGGGCGGTGTCCTTCTTGAGGCGCGCCTCCTTCTGGAGCCGCGGCAGGACCTTCTCGATGGTCTGGAGGTCGGCCAGGATCAGCTCGGTGTGGATGGTCTCGATGTCGTCCTTGGGCGACACCTTGCCGTCCACGTGCACCACGTCCGGGTCGGTGAAGGCGCGCACGACCTGGCAGATCGCGTCCGACTCGCGGATGTTGGCGAGGAACTTGTTGCCCAGGCCCTCGCCCTCGCTGGCGCCGCGCACGATGCCGGCGATGTCGACGAAGTCGACGGTGGCCGGGAGGATGCGCTGGGAGCCGAAGATCTCGGCGAGCTTGGCCAGCCGCTCGTCCGGGACGCCGACCACGCCGACGTTCGGCTCGATGGTGGCGAACGGGTAGTTGGCCGCCAGCACGTCGTTCTTGGTCAGGGCGTTGAACAGGGTCGACTTGCCGACGTTCGGCAGGCCGACGATTCCGATCGTGAGCGACATGAAGCGCAGTCCCGTGGGCTTGGAGGAGTTGGGTCGGCACCGTACGGGCCGACCCCCAAGTCTACGGGCAGCCCCCGCCCTGCCTCACGGCACCGGCGGCTTCGGCGGCTCGGCCGTGCCGAGCACGCCGGAGCGGAACGCGCGGCACCCGTCCTCGGGACCGGCCGGGATGTCGAGCCGGACGTGGTCGAAGCGTTCGGACGTGAAATCGGTCATGCTGTTCCCCCGTGAAGAGACCCGCAAACAGATCCGGTGATCGTCGTGCGTCGACTCGGCCGGGCAGGTCAGCGCACCTGAGTGACGATCACATCACCACTCCGTCCGAAGACACGGGGCAAGACCTGAACGGTCCATTACACAGTGTGGCGATGATCGGACCGTACGTTGGGCGGGTGGAGCAGAGCATCCGTACCCAGCCGCCAGGGCCCAGACGCCGTCCGCCGACCGGCGCGGCCGCAGCCACCGTCCCCGGTCCAGGCCGGCCTCCCGAGAGCGCCGGAGCCCCGGGCTCCCGGCAGCGCCCGGCGGCCGGCCCGCCCGCCACCGCCCGCCCGCCCGGCCCTCGGCTGCGCCTGCGCCTGCCGTTGCGCGGACGCGGGCGCGGCAACCAGCAGCTGTACGGGCGGCGGCGCACCGGTCGGCCGACCCGGCTGACGGCCGTCGGCACCGGGGTGGTCGCCGTCCTGGCGACGCTCGCGGTGGCGGGCGTGGACCGGCTGCTCTTCGGCGGCCTGGGCTGGCTGTTCGGCCTCGGCTACCTGGTGGTCTGCTTCCAGCTGGCCGTCCGGGTGCGCTACGCCGACCTGCTGGCCGCACCGATCAGCGGGCCGATCGCCTTCGCCCTCGCACTGCTGCTGCTGGAACCGGTGAGCTCCTCGGGCGTCACCGCCCAGGTGGTGTCGTTGGCGACCGGGCTGGCACTGCGGGCCGGCTGGCTGTTCCCCGGCACCGGGTTGGCGGCGCTGATCGTGCTCGCCCGGTTCGTCGCCCAGCGCCGGATCCACCGCTCCCGCTGAGGCCGCTCCCGCGAGGCCGGCCCTCAGCCCTCCGTCCGGGCCGCCGCCATGGCGGCTCCGACGATGCCCGCGTCGTTGCGCAGCTCCGCCGGCACCACCCGCGCCGGGCGGTGCTTCAACAGCGGCAGGAACCTCTCGTGCTTGCGGCTCACCCCGCCGCCGATCACGATCAGCTGCGGCGAGAACAGCATCTCCACCAGGTCCAGGTACTCGTCGACCCGCCCCGCCCACTGCTCCCAGTTCAGCCCGTGCCGCTCCTTGGCGGCCGAGGAGGCCCGGCGCTCGGCGTCCTTGCCGCGCAGCTCCAGGTGGCCCAGCTCGGTGTTGGGCATCAGCGTGCCGTCCACGAACAGGGCGCTGCCGATGCCGGTGCCGAAGGTGAGCACCAGGACCACGCCCGCCTGGCCCCGCCCGGCGCCGTGCGTCAGCTCGGCGAGCCCGGCCGCGTCCGCGTCGTTCAGAACGGTGGCGGGCATCCCCAGTGCCTCGCGGAAGAGGCCCGCCGCGTCCAGGCCGACCCAGCCCTTGTCCACGTTGGCCGCCGTCCTGGTGCGGCCGTCGACCACCACGCCGGGGAAGGTCAGCCCGACCGGGCCCTGGTGGTCGAACTGCCGGACCACCTCGCAGACGGCGGCGACCACTGCCTCGGGGGCGGACGGCTGCGGGGTGAGCACCTTGTAGCGCTCCTCTGCGAGCGTGCCCCGGGCGAGGTCGACGGGCGCGCCCTTGATCCCCGAGCCGCCGATGTCCACGCCGAATACCGCAGTCATCTCGTCCACCCTCCGCCGTCGGCCGCGGACCACTCGTCCACGGCCTGTGATTGTCCACAGCCTGTGCACAAAACTACGAGAGTGCGCCCGGGCGCGCACAGCAGGCGGCCGCACAGCAGAAGGCCCGGCACCCCCACGGGGGTACCGGGCCTTCCGGGCAGCGTCAGAGCTTGCCCGCCGCCTCGGCGCGCAGGTCGCGGCGCAGCTCCTTGGGCAGCGAGAAGGTCAGGTGCTCCTCGGCGGTCTTGACCGTCTCGACCGTGTCGTAACCGCGTGCGGCCAGGAACTCCAGCACGCCGTCGACCAGGATCTCCGGCACCGAGGCGCCGCTGGTCAGGCCGACCGTGGTGACGCCCTCCAGCCACTCCTCGCGGATCTCCTCGGCGAAGTCCACCAGGTGGGCGGCCTTCGCTCCGTACTCCAGGCCCACCTCGACCAGGCGGACGGAGTTGGAGGAGTTCTTGGAGCCGACCACGATCAGCAGGTCGGTCTCCGGGGCCAGCTGCTTGACCGCGACCTGACGGTTCTGGGTGGCGTAGCAGATGTCGTCGCTGGGCGGGCTGACCAGCTCCGGGAAGCGCTTCTTCAGCTCGCCGACGGTGGCCATGGTCTCGTCCACGGACAGGGTGGTCTGGGACAGCCAGACGACCTTGGACTCGTCCCGGACCTGCACGTTGGCGACGTCCTCGGCGCCGTCCACCAGGTGGATCCGGTCCGGGGCCTCGCCCATGGTGCCGATGACCTCCTCGTGGCCCTCGTGGCCCACCAGCAGGATGTCGAAGCCCTCGTCGGCGAAGCGCACGGCCTCCTTGTGCACCTTGGTGACCAGCGGGCAGGTCGCGTCGATGGTGGCGAGCTTGCCGGCCCGAGCCTCGTCGTGGACGGACGGGGCGACGCCGTGCGCGGAGAAGACCACGATCGAGCCCTCGGGCACCTCCTCCGTCTCGTCGACGAAGATCGCGCCCTTCTTCTCCAGGGTCTGCACCACGTACTTGTTGTGGACGATCTGCTTGCGGACGTAGATGGGTGCCCCGTACTGCTCCAGGGCCTTCTCCACGGCGATTACTGCGCGGTCGACTCCCGCGCAGTAGCCCCGGGGGGCGGCGAGCAGGACACGGCGCTGCGCGGTCTTGGACATGGCTCCATCGTACGGGCGGCCGCAGCCGTCGCCCGCCCTGTCGGCGCCTCCCGACGGAAGCCCCCCGACGGCGGACACTTTCCGTGCGGACCAGGTCAACAGCGCTCAGAATATGGTGTCTATGAGCTCTGTGAGCGAGCAGGCAGCGCCGAGCGGCCTGCGCCGCAGCCTGGGCGTCCGCGATCTGATGGTCTACGGACTGCTGTTCATCGCCCCGATGGCCCCGGTCGGCGTGTTCGGCGTGCTGGACGCCAGGAGCCACGGCGCCGTCGCCACGGTGTACCTGGCCGCGACGGTGGCGATGGGCTTCACCGCCTTCTCGTACGCCCAGATGGTGCGCGCGGTGCCGCAGACCGGCTCGGTGTTCGCCTACGCGCGGGCCGGGCTGGGCGAGGGCCCGGGCTTCGTCGCCGGGTGGATGGCGATGCTCGACTACCTGCTGATCCCCGCGGTGGCCTACCTGTTCTCCGGGATCGCGCTGAACTCCCTGGTGCCCGACGTCTCGCGCTGGGTCTGGACGGCGCTCGCGGTGGTGGTGACCACCGGGCTCAACCTGGCCGGGGTGCGGACGGCGGCGGCGGTCGGTTTCGCGGTGCTCGCGATGGAGATCGTGGTGCTGGTGGTGTTCGTGGCCGCGGCCGTGGTGGCACTGGCCCAGGACGGCGCCCGGCGCGGCTGGGACACCCCGTTCACCGCCGTCGGGGACTTCTCGCTGACCGCGGTGATCTCGGCGGTGTCCGTCGCGGTGCTCTCCTACCTGGGCTTCGACGCGATCGCCACCTTCGTGGAGGAGGCGGTCGGCGCCTCGGCGGCGGTGGCCCGGGCGGTGCTCTGGTGCCTGGCGCTGGCCGGCGCGCTGTTCGTCGTCCAGACGTACCTGGCGGCGCTGCTGGAGTCGACGGCCCCGCAGCAGCTGGCCGCCGACCCGGCCGCGCAGGGCTCGGCCTTCTACGACACCGTGGAGGGCGGCGTCGGGCACTGGCTGCACGTGCTGGTGGCGGCCGCCAAGGCGATCGGCGCGGCCTTCGCGGCCCTGGCCGGGCAGGCGGCGGCCGGGCGGCTGGTCTTCGCGATGGGCCGGGCCGGGAGGCTGCCGCGCTTCCTCGGCTCGGTCGACCCGGCCGGCGCGGTGCCGCGCCGGGCGCTGCTGACGGCCGCGGTGATCACGATGGTGGCGGCGGTCTGGGCGGCCGACCGGGACAACGGGCTGGACCAGCTCACCTCGGTGGTGAACGTGGGCGCACTGACCGCCTTCGCGCTGCTGCACGCCTCGGTGATCGGCTGGTACGTGGTGCGGCACGGCTCGCGGCGGTGGCTGCTGCACCTGGTCGTACCGGTGCTGGGCATCGCGGTGATCGGGGCGGTGGTGTACGAGGCCGCGGCCACCGCGCGGCTCGTCGGGCTGGTCTGGCTGGTGGTCGGCCTGGTGGTGCTCGCCGTCCAGGGCGGCGCCCGCGGCGGTCTCGGCCGTGTCGGCGGACGCCGCTAGCCTCGTACGCATGGCCAACACCAGCTCCCCCGAAGCGCCGCTCCCGGTCGGCAAGGTCTCCGCGCTGATCGGCGGCTGGATCGACCGGCTCGGCGCGGTCTGGGTGGAGGGGCAGATCACCCAGCTCAGCCGCCGCCCCGGCGCGGGCGTGGTGTTCCTGACCCTGCGCGACCCGCAGGCCGACGTGTCGCTCACGGTGACCTGCTTCCGCTCGGTGTTCGACCGGGTCGCGGACGTGGTGCAGGAGGGCGCGCGGGTCGTCGTGCACGCCAAGCCGGAGTGGTACGCGGCGCGCGGACAGCTGTCGATGCGCGCCTCGGAGATCCGCCCGGTGGGCCTCGGCGAGCTGCTGGCCCGGCTGGAGCAGCTGAAGCGGCGGCTCGCCGGGGAGGGCCTGTTCGCGGCCGAGCGCAAGAAGCCGCTGCCGTTCCTGCCGCAGTGCGTCGGGCTGGTGACCGGACGCGGCTCGGCGGCCGAACGGGACGTGCTGGAGAACGCCCGGCGGCGCTGGCCGGCCGTCCGCTTCGAGGTGCGCAACGTCCCGGTGCAGGGGGTCAGCGCGGTGGAGCGGGTGAGCGCGGCCGTGCGGGAGCTGGACGAGCACCCCGAGGTGGACGTGATCGTCGTGGCCCGCGGCGGCGGCAGCGTGGAGGACCTGCTGCCGTTCTCGGACGAGGGCTTGGTGCGGCTGGTCGCGGCCGCCCGTACGCCGGTGGTGAGCGCGATCGGGCACGAGCCGGACCAGCCGCTGCTGGACTTCGTGGCCGACCTGCGCGCCTCCACCCCGACCGACGCGGCCAAACGGGTGGTTCCGGACGTCGGCGAGGAGCTGGCCAGGATCCGCCAGCTGCGCGACCGCGCCCGCCGGCACGTGCTGTCCCGGGTCGAGCGCGAGCAGCACGGGCTGGACGGGGTGCGCAGCCGTCCGGCGCTGGCCGCCCCGCACCGGATGCTGGACGGGCGCGGGCAGGAGGTGGAGGGCCTGCTGGAGCGGGTCCGGCGCACCCTGCGGCACCGGCTGGACCACGCGCAGAGCGACCTCGGGCACACCCTGGCCCGGGTGGTGGCGCTCTCCCCGGCCGCCACCCTGGAGCGCGGCTACGCGGTGCTCCAGCGGACGGACGGCACGGTGGTGACCGACCCGGCGCAGGTCGCGCCCGGCGAGGGGCTGCGCGCCCGGGTGGCGGGCGGCGGCTTCGACGTCACGGTGGCCGACGAGGGATAGCGACCGCGGGGGACGGCGCCGGCGGGGGTGGCGCTGTCCGTCCCACCCCCTACGCTGGCACGCATGGCAGAGCAGCAGGAACAGCAGGACGCGGCGGCGGCAGCGGCGGCGGCGCCGAACCCGGACGACGCGCTGGGCTACGAGCACGCCCGGGACGCGCTGCTGGAGGTCGTCCGGCAGCTGGAGAACGGCGGGACGTCGCTGGAGGAGTCGCTGGCCCTGTGGGAGCGCGGCGAGCAGCTGGCGAAGGTGTGCCAGCGCTGGCTGGACGGCGCCCGGGCCCGGCTGGACGCCGCGCTGGCCGCCGAGGAGGGCGCGACCCCGGGCGGAGAGTGAGGCGGGTCACACCCGCTTGGGGAATCGTTGAATATTCATCTATGTTGGGGGAAGTGACCGGCTGCGGCCGGCCATACCGACGAACCCCCCTTCCGCATGAGGTGCAGAAGCATGACCACCGACGCCCTGGTACTCGACGCCGCCGCTCAGGACCTGCTGTTCCGTGAGGCCCGCACCGCGAACACCTTCACCGACGAGCCCGTCTCCGAGGAGCAGGTCCAGGCCATCTACGAGCTGGTGAAGTTCGGCCCGACCGCCTTCAACCAGCAGCCGCTGCGCGTCGTCCTGGTCCGCTCGGCCGAGGGCCGCGAGCGCCTCGTCCAGCACATGGCGGACGGCAACAAGGCCAAGACCGCCGCCGCCCCGCTGGTCGCCATCCTCGCCGCGGACAACGAGTTCCACGAGGAGCTGCCGACCCAGCTCCCGCACTTCCCGCAGGCCAAGGACATGTTCTTCTCGGAGCGCAGCGTCCGCGAGCAGTCCGCCACGCTGAACGGCGCCCTGCAGGCCGCCTACTTCATCATCGGCGTGCGCGCGGCCGGCCTGGCCGCCGGCCCGATGACCGGCTACGACGCCGAGGGCCTCAACAAGGAGTTCTTCGGCGACGGCGAGCACTCGGTGCTGGCCGTGGTCAACATCGGCAAGCCGGGCGAGGACGCCTGGTTCCCGCGTTCGCCGCGCCTGGCCTACGACGAGGTCGTCACCACGGTCTGATCCGCCCCGCGCGAAAGGGCCCCGCACCGGTTCGTCC
>NZ_JBHVFE010000288.1:0-11371 GCF_042801945.1 Kitasatospora sp. NPDC057542 | reverse complement strand
CCGTGCGAGCGGTTCGCACGGGGGCCGCGGGCGGCGCGGACGCCGACGCCTCAGGCGGTGGCCGCCTTCAGCGCGATGTCGGTGCGGTGCTGGCCGCCCTTGAGGGAGATCCGGTCCACCGCGGCGTACGCGCGCTCGCGCGCCTCGGCCAGGTCGGCGCCGGTGGCGGTGACCGACAGGACGCGGCCGCCGGCGCTCAGCACCCGGCCGTCCTCGCCCGCCTTCGTCCCGGCGTGCAGCACGAACGCGGTGCCGTCCGCCTCCGCCTCGGCCAGGCCCTCGATCGGGTCGCCGGTGCGCGGGGCGGCCGGGTAGCCCTCGGAGGCGACGACCACGGTGACGGCCGCGCCCTCGTCCCAGCGCAGCGGCTCCAGCTGGTCCAGGGTGCCGTCGGCGGAGGCCAGCAGCACGCCCGCCAGCGGGGTGCGCAGCCGGGCCAGCACGACCTGGGTCTCCGGGTCGCCGAAGCGGGCGTTGAACTCGATCACCCGGGTGCCGCGAGAGGTGAGTGCCAGGCCCGCGTACAGCAGGCCGGAGAACGTGGTGCCGCGGCGGCGCAGCTCGTCCACGGTCGGCTGGAGGACGCTCTCCAGGACCTCCTCGACCAGCCCGGCGGGCGCCCACGGCAGCGGCGAGTAGGCGCCCATGCCGCCGGTGTTGGGGCCCTCGTCGCCGTCCAGTGCGCGCTTGAAGTCCTGGGCGGGCTGGAGCGGGACGACGGTGGTGCCGTCGGTGATCGCGAACAGCGAGACCTCGGGGCCGTCCAGGTACTCCTCGATGACCACGCGCTCGCAGGCGGCGGCGTGCGCCAGCGCGGCCTCGCGGTCGGAGGTGACCACGACGCCCTTGCCGGCGGCCAGGCCGTCGTCCTTGACCACGTACGGGGCGCCGAAGGCGTCCAGCGCCTCGGCGGCCTCGGCGACGGTGGTGCAGACGTAGGAGCGGGCGGTGGGGACGCCGGCCGCGGCCATCACGTCCTTGGCAAAGGCTTTCGAGCCCTCCAGCCGGGCTGCCGCGGCGGACGGGCCGAACACCGGGATGCCGGCCGCGCGGACGGCGTCCGCGACACCGGCGACCAGCGGGGCCTCCGGACCGACCACGACCAGGCCGGCGCCGAGCCGGCCGGCCAGCGCGGCGACCTGCGCACCGTCCAGCTGGTCGACCGGGTGGACCGCCGCGACCTGTGCGATCCCGGCGTTGCCCGGGGCACAGTGCAGTTCGGTCACTGCGGGATCTTGGGACAGAGAGCGGCACAGGGCGTGTTCGCGGGCGCCGCCGCCGATGACGAGGACCTTCACGCCTGGCAGCGTAGTCGGTGGCCTGTTCCGGCCGCTCTCCGGTCCCGTCGGATCCTCCGGGGGAAGAGCCCCGTACGCCGGGCGCGCCGGAGGATCCTCCAAGCCCGGCCGGGCCGGTTCGGCGGTGGGTGGTCGGGTCACGACTCCGGGTCACCGGACCCTCGCTCGGACGGGTGAAATCTCGCCGCCCCCCGCAACCCGCCCACCTCGGGTTCCGGTGGCCGAAACCAGTAACGATCAACGGAGAAGCGCCCCCACGGTCAGCCATTTGGCGGTAAGAAGTGCTGTTGGAGAACCACCGGCGGACACCACGTCAGCCGTTGCGCCGACAGACCCAGCAGTCCGCCCGCCACAGGGAGCCCCACAGGTGAGCCAGCCGGAAATGCAGCCCGAGGAGAGTGCCTGGGGCAAGGAGATCGGTGAGGAGGACCAGCCCGCCGCCGCCGTCGTCCGACGAGCCTCCATCCGCCACCGAGCCGATCTGAGCACCCGCCAGTTCCCCCTCGGGGACTGGGGCGAGCCCGCCGAACGGCTGGAGGAGCTCTACCGCTGGTCCGAGGAGCGGGCGGTCGAGGCGATCGAGTGGTACCGCCGGGACCGGATCTGGAAGCGCCGCTGGGCGCGCCTGCTGAGGTTCGGCGCGGCCGGTTTCGCGGCGGGCGGGGTGGTCGCCCCGCTGGTCGACCTGGCCGGCGCCTTCGCGCACGGCACCAGCTGGGGCTACGTCGGCTTCGCACTCTCCGCCACCTGCCTGGCCGCCGACCGGGTCTTCGGCCTCACCTCCGGCTGGATGCGGGACGTCTCCACCGGGCAGGCGTTGCAACGCCGCCTGGAGGCCTTCCAGTTCGACTGGGCGTCGGAGTGCGTGCGCGAGGTGCTCGGCCCGACCGAGGGCACCGCGGGCGAGGCCGCCGAGCGCTGCCTGGGTGTGCTGCGCCGGTTCTGCGAGGACGTCTCGGACATGGTCCGCTCCGAGACCTCGGAGTGGATGCTGGAGTTCCGCGCCTCGATGACCCAGCTGCCCACCCAGTCCGGCGGGGCCTGGGGCGGGCGCAGCGAGCCCGGGGTGGGTGCCCAGGTGCGGGTGCTGCCGCCGCCGGGCACCCGGCCCACCATGCCGCGCCAGCGGCCGCCGGAGGGGCCGCTGCGGTAGTGCCCGGAGGTCAGGCGAAGACGATCATCGAGCCCTGGGTGACGCTCCTGGTCGCCGCCGCGTACAGGCCCGACCAGGCGTGCCGCTCCCGGGCGAAGGGGTGGACGTCGTCGATCGGCGGCCCGAACGGCTGCTCCAGGCCGGTCGGGCCGAGCGGCCGGGTCGGGCCCGGCGGGTTGAACGGGTCGATGCCCAGCGCCGGTGCGACGGCCTGGAGTTCGCGCAGCAGCCCGTGGCTGGAGCCGAGCGGGCCGCCGGAGGCGAGCAGCGTGTCGTCCACCAGCGGCACCGCGAACTCGACCGGCACGTACGCGCCGGCGTGGTCGAAGTGCCAGACCAGGTGCGACTGTTCGGCGCTGCTCTCGAACATCTCCAGCAGCTGCTCGTAGTCGCCGCCGAGCGCGTCGACCGGGGTGATGTCCAGTCCGGTGAGGCCCAACAGGTAGGCGCGGCGCAGGAAGTGCAGCGAGTCGTAGTCGAACGCGGCTATCGGCTCGACCGCACCGCTGATGCCCGGGACGAACCGGTAGACCGGCACCTCGGGCAGACCGCGTGAGGCCAGGACCGAGTTGTAGAGCGTGAGGTCGTCCCGGAAGGGGTTGTCGGGGCTGTGGCTCAGCGCGTCCACCAGCGGGACGAGCCAGAGGTCGCAGGCCATGACCGGCAGTTCCTCTCCGGAGGCGGGGATCGCCCGCGGAGACGGGGCGACGACGGGGGCTGGGTCGGTACCCTGACGGCCCTTTCGTGGGGCGCCCGGTAACGACGCCCGCCACCCTACCGGCCCGGTGCGGCGTGCGGGTCGGGCCGCCCCCGCGGGGCCTCCGGCGGCGGCCCGGGCAGCCGTCGGCCGAACCGGCCGTACGGCGTCACGCGCGGCTGCGGCACCAGGCCGAGGCCCAGGCCCAGCTCACGGCCGAGTTCCCGGCCCACCTCGTCGCTGCGGCGGCTCCGCTCGACGCGTCCCGCGCCGGGCCCGGCGGCCGGCTCCGGCGGGGCCGCCGACGCGGGCGGCGGCTCGACGGGCGCCGCCGGCGGCTCCTCCCCGACGGCCTCGGTGAGCAGCCCCAGGACGGTCACCGACTCCAGTGACCGCCCGGCCAGCCCGGCCAGCAGCCGGACGGTGTACAGGTTGTACTCGCAGATGATCCGGTGCGCACCGGCCGGATCGCCGGCCTCGATCGCCTCGACCAGGTCCGGGTGGCGTTCCCAGCAGACGCCGCCCAGCACGGGCAGCTCCCGCAGGTAGGGCGCGGCGAACATCCAGGACTGCACCCGCAGCCAGTCCAGGTAGTCGGCGATCCGGCGGTTGCCGAGCAGCCCGCCGACCTCCTGCCAGAACCGGCGGTCGCAGCCCACCATCACGTCCAGGTTGCCGGCCCGGGCGGCCCGCACCGCCGCGTCGGCCCGGCGGTGCAGCGAGGGCAGCCGGCTGAGGTCGGGCAGCGCGCGGCGGGTGGCGTACTGGCGGTGGAAGCTGTCGGTGATCAGCACCCGGGACTCGAAGATCTCCAGGAAGTCGTCCCAGCCCAGCTCGGGCACGGTGAAGCCGCGGTGGTGCTCGGCCCGCAGCAGACCCTGCGCGCCGAGGTCGACCAGGGCCTCGCGGGCCGGGGTCGCGGAGACGCCGTACAGCTCGGCGATCTCCTTGACGGTGAAGTTGCGGCCGGCCGCGAGTCGACCGGCCATCATCTCCTCGCGCAGCGCGCCGGCGATCTGCTCGCGCAGGCTGTTGCGGTGGATGACGGGGCGGGGGGTGTCGCCTGCGCCGTTGTCAGGCATGGGCGCGACCTCCTCGGGCGGCCTACCGTGCCGGCCCTCGTACGGGCCGGCGGGGAACACGACGAGTGCTCATCTTCTCAAACCCGACCGGCCCAGGTACGAACCAACCCTCCCGGAACGCCGTCCACCGCGCCCCGGCCCCTCCCCGGCTCAGCGCTGGACCGGCGCCGGGATCCCCAGCAGGCGGTCCCGCAGCACCGGGAACTCCGCCCGCGCCTTCGCCACCTCGGCCGGGTCGAACTCGACCGTCAGGACCTGCTCGCCCGCCCCCGCCTCGGCCAGCACCCGGCCCCATGGGTCCACCACGATGCTGTGCCCGGCCTGCTCGACCCCGGCGTGCGTACCGGCGGTGTTGCAGGCCAGCACGAAGGCCTGCTCCTCCACCGCCCGGGCCCGGGCCAGCAGCGTCCAGTGCTCGCGCCGCCGGGCCGGCCAGGCCGCCGGGACCACCAGCAGCTGCGCGCCGGCGTCCAGCAGCGCCCGGAACAGCTCCGGGAAGCGCAGGTCGTAGCAGGTGGCCAGGCCCAGGGTGGCGAAGTCGGTGGGCGCGGTGACGATCTCCTGCCCGGCACCCATCACCACCGCCTCGCCGCTGTCGAAGCCGAACCGGTGGATCTTGCGGTAGGTGTGCACCAGCTCCCCGTCCGGGGAGAACACCAGCGAGGTGTTGTAGATCGGCCCGTCCGGATCGCGCTCGACGATCGAACCGGCGTGCAGCCAGACCCCGGCGGCCCGGGCCGCGGCCGACATCACGTCCGAGGTGGGCCCGTCCAGCGTCTCCGCACCGTCCGACCAGAGGTCGTAGGCGAAACCGCCGAGCGGCCACAGCTCCGGGAGCACCACCAGATCGGCGCCCTGCTGAGCCCGCACCAGGGCCGCCGCCCGAGCCCTCCGCTCGGCGGGCGGTTCCACGTCGGAAACCGCGAATTGGATCAATGAAGCGCGCACAGTACCACCGTCCACGGCAAGAGACCTACGATCGTCACCCGAAAGCGCTGCCCAGCTGTCTCCCGGCAGCGTAACGTGCGGTTAGCGTGTGCGCCCGGAAAGCCGGACCATCCCGGTCGGCCGTGACGGCGGGGCACAGGCGGCAAGGAAGCTGACGGAGGGCCGGAGATTCCCGTGACGGACAACCAGACCGTGCAGGCTTACACCGAGGCGTGGACCCAGACCATCGAGTCCATATCGGAGCTGGTCGCCCGCCTTCCCGAGGACTCCTGGAACCGGGCCACCGAGTGCCCGGGCTGGTCCGTCCGGGACGTCGTCTCACATGTGATCGCGGTCGAGTCCGACCTGCTCGGCGACCCGCGCCCGATCCACTCGCTGCCGCGTGACCTCCGTCACGTGACCACCGAGTTCGCCCGCTACATCGAACTGCCGGTCGACAAGCGCCGCTGCCACACCGCGCTGGAGATGACCAGCGAGCTGGAGTACACGATCATCCGCCGCTCCCGGGCGCTGCGGAACGCCAAGCAGACGCCCGAGGAGCCGGTGCGCTGGCCGGCCGGGCCGCTGGCCAGGGACGTCCCGTACCACGAGCTGCTGCGGATGCGGGCCTTCGACGTCTGGGTGCACGAGCAGGACCTGCGCCGGGCCCTGGAGACCCCGGGCAACCTGGACGCCCCGGCCGCCCTGATCACCCGGGACCTGCTGCTGGAGCTGCTGCCCAAGGCCGTCGCCACCAAGGCCGGGGCCCCGGCCGGGACGACCCTGGTGCTGGACGTCACCGGCCCGGTGGAGTTCCTGCGCACCGTCCGGGTGGACGCCACCGGCCACTGCACCGTGGACGAGTCGATCAGCCTGGCCCCCGACGTCCAGCTCACCATGGGCTGGGAGACCTACCTGCGGCTCGCCTGCGGCCGCGGCCGGGCCGGCCACGTCTCCGTCGAGGGCGACCGGGAACTGGCCGAGCGGGTGCTGGCCAACTTCTCGGTCACCATCTGAGCCGGCGGGCACCACCCGGCGTACACGCACCAGCGCGCGCCGGGTCGGCGCGACCCGTGCGTCCGTGCGTCAATCCGGCGCCGACACCTCACCCGTTCGAACAGGCGAACCGTCGATATGCGCTCGGTATGCCTCACTTCACGTGAGGCATACCGCGTTTCCGCAGGTGGGAAGCCCTACGGGTTTGTGGCCATGACCTTCCGCCGCAGCCTGAGGATCATCGCCGTCCCCACCGCCAACGGGACGTACTGCCAGCAGAACGCCCAGCGGAAGGCGGTGGCCGAGTACGCGCCGGCGCCGTCCGGGGAGAGCGCGTCCAGCAGCACGCCGATGCCGAACAGGGTGATCATCGTGCCGATGAAGCCGCCCATGTTGACGATCCCGGAGGCGGTGCCGAGCCGCTCCGCGGGATTGCGGGCGCGCGCGTAGTCGAGGCCGACCAGCGAGGCCGGTCCGTTGCTGCCCATCACCAGGATGATCCCGACCAGCAGCCAGGTCGGCGGATGGCCGCCGGGCCAGGCCAGCACCAGCGCCCAGCCGAGCGCGGTGGTCACGACGACGGTCAGCACGATCGGCATCCGGGCCCGCGCCGAGGCGGAGAGCAGCCGGCCGAAGACGAAGCCGAAGGTCATGTTGCTGAGCACCAGCAGGGTCAGCAGCCCGCCGGCCCCGGCCCGGGACATGCCCTGCGCCTGCACCAGGTAGGGCAGGCCCCAGAGCAGGCCGAAGGCGTTGCCGGGGAACTGGGTGGTGAAGTGGATCCAGAGCCCGAGCCGGGTGCCCGGCTCCCGCCAGCAGGCGAGGACCTGCCGGCCGACCTTCGGCCGCGCCGCCCGTACCGCGTCGGGCCGTACCGCATCCGCCCGTACCGGGTCGGGCCGTACGGCGGGCTCCTGGTGGGGCGGCGTGTCCTGGAGGAAGAGCGCGACCAGCGCGAACACCACCACGCCCAGCAGGGCGATCGCGGTGAAGGTGGGCGTCCAGCCCTCGCTGTGCAGCGCCCGGGCGAGCACCACGGTGGTGACCAGGTTGCCGCCCATCCCGGCCAGGCCGGTCAGCTGGGCCACGAACGGGTTCCGGGCCGCCGGGAACCACCGGGCGGCGATCCGCAGCACGCTGATGAAGGTCATCGCGTCACCGCAGCCGAGCACGGCGCGAGAGGCCAGCGCGGGGCCGAAGGCGGAGCTGAACGCGAAGGCCAGCTGACCGGCGCTCAGCAGCAGGACACCGAGCAGCAGCACCCGGCGCGGCCCGAACCGGTCTACGAGCAGGCCGACCGGGATCTGCATGGCCGCGTAGACCAGCACCTGGAGGATCGAGAAGGTGGAGAGCGCCGAGGCGCCGATGCCGAAGCGGTCGGCGGCGTCCAGTCCGGCCACGCCGAGGCTGGTGCGGTGGATGACGGCCAGGATGTAGACGCTGACGCCGATGGACCAGGCCAGCCAGGCCGCACGACCGCCGGGCGGTGCGGGCGCGGGTGCGGTCACAGGCACAGGTGTGGGGACGGCCGGGGGCTCGGCCGTGGATCGGGGAGCGGGGACGGACAGGGACGGGGCTGAACGATCGGGCTCCACGGTCATAGTCCGACCAGACTAGTCATCCCATGATTGGACGCCCAGATCCGGGCGGTGCGAACCGGGCGTCAGCCGGTCAGCGTCCAGGACACCGAGCGGGTCATGTAGCGCTCCCGGAAGGCCTCGTCCCGCACCCAGTCGGTGGTGTCCCGGACGGTCGCCGTCACGGTGGCCGTCCGGCCCGGGGCCAGCTCCAGCCGGGCGGTGTCCAGCCAGGAGTCGTCGGCGGGCTGCGGCGTCACCGGGACGCCGTCCACCGTCCACTCCACCTTCAGCTGCCGCGGGCCGGTCAGCGGCAGCGGCCGGACGTCGAGCCGGGGCCGCCCGGCCACCTCGCCGGGGGCGGGCATCGGGTCGTCGGTCGGCCGGACCTTGCGGTACAGCTCCTCGATGATCGCCTCCCGCGAGGGGAGGTTGTACGCGCTGCCCAGAGTGCGCATCACCGAGTCCTGGGTGGGCCGGTAGAGGCCGTTGACGCTGCGGTACGCCCCGATCACGCCGGCCCCGTCCGGGGACTCGGCGCCGAGCCAGCGCCACCACTTGGTCTGCTTCCTGCGCATGTCGTCGGCGTTGAGGGTGGCGAGGTTCGGGTAGTCGGCGTCGTCAGGAGCGCTGTCGTACTCGTCGCCGAGATCCCCCACGGTGTGCCCGATCTCGTGCTGGATGATCCGCCCGGCGTCCGGGCTGCCGCCCGCGAGGGTGGTCACCCCGGTACCGCCGGCGCCGCCGTACTCGGCGGAGTTGGCCAGCGCTATCAGGTACTGCGGCCCGGCGCCGGTGCCCGCGTACCGCGCGGTGGTGGCCTCGTCGGCGCAGAGCAGCCGGGCGGTGCCCTCGCACCAGAAGTGCATGCCGAGCGGGGTGGCGGTCTTGCGGCCGCGGCTCTCGGACTCGGCGATCCCGGAGACCGGGGAAACCACCTCGACCCGCCTGATGTTGAAGAAGCCCTGGTAGGTGCGGAAGGGCTCGATGTCCATCAGCGCGTGCCAGGCCCTGTCGGCCTGCTGCCGGAAGAGGTCCTGCTCGTCGGCCGTGTAGCCGTCGCCGAGCAGCACCAGGGTGATCCGGTTGGCCGGGTCCCCGGTGCGGCGTATGTCGACGGTCGGGGCGGCCTCGGATGCCTGCCGGTCGGCGCGGAGGGCCGTGTGCGGCGGCACCGCCCGGTCGGCCGGCGCCCCCGGCCCGATCACGCCGAACGGCGAGGGGCCGGCCAGCTCCACGGCGGCAGGGAGGGCGGCGACGGACACCAGCACGAGTGCGGCCACACTCCGGACGAGACGGCCAGGGTTGCCACGCGGCATACGGGTGCGTCCTCCGGGCTCCGGTCACCCGGCGTCGCCCGGGTGGTGGAGCGGAGACGTACCCTGACCGATGGGGCTCCCCTATCCGGCCGCGTAAAAGTCACCGACCTGGCCCAACGATCCGGACCTTCCGGATCATTCATGTCATACCAACCACCACCTGAGTGGCCCCCCGAAGCCCGCCGAAGAGTCCCGAAAACTTTTCGGAACTCGCCTGCAACCCCCTCCGGGGATGCGCGTCTGTACGGGTGAAGGCACGGAGAGCGAGACCGGCAGAGCCGGGGGGCGCTTCCGCTCGACAGGAGCGGGGCCGGTCGTCTTCACCCACTCACACCATCAGCACGATGACCCTGGGGAGTCACGTCATGCGCATGCCCGTTATCACCCGTTTTGAGAAGAACGACCGCGCACTCTCCCGTCGCCGCATCGCCACCCTCGCCGCCACCGCCGTCCTCGCCGGCGGCGTCCAGCTCCTCGCCACCGACACCGCCTGGGCCTGCGGGGAGAGCGCCACCACCACCCACGCGAAGACCACCGCGAGCGTTGCCGAGGCGCCCGCCGCCGACCACCAGGGCTCCTACCAGGCCGGGTTCATCATGACCCCGGGCAACCAGACCATCACCGCGGGCGGCCCCAAGGTCGAGGTCGGCGTCAGCGTCACCAACTTCACCGGCGCCCCGTACCAGAACATCTCCGCGCTGCTCGGGATCTACAACCCGGCCGCCGGCGGCCTGGAGGCCAAGGACGTCACGGTCGAGGTCGCCTCCGCGGGCGGCTGGAAGCCGGTCAAGCTGGTCCACGGCGGCTGCGACCCGTCGCTGTACTCCGTCGCGTCCCCGGCGACCACCACCCCGCGCCTGGAGAACGGTCGGGCCGCGAACTTCCTGTTCCGGGTGGGGCTCTCCGCGAAGGCGCCCAGGGAGATGACCAGCCTCGTGTTCGTCGCCTCCGCGGGGGCCCCCGGCTTCCCGGAGAAGGGCGGCGAGTCCCGCGACTTCCGCGTGGTGCACACCACCGCCCCCGCTCCCAGCGCGAAGCCGACCACCCCGGCCAAGCCCAAGCCGACGCCCACCAGGACCGCCAAGGCCACCGAGCCCGCCGAGCCCGCCGAGCCCGTCGCCGACAGGACCAAGGACGCCGTCCCGGCCGTCCCGGCCGCCGAGGCCCCGAAGGCCAACGCCCCTGCCCCCGCCACCACGGCGCCCGCCGGCACCCCCGAACTGGCCCAGACCGGCTCCTCGTCCACCAACACCTTCCTCGCCCTCACCTCCGCCGCGTTCCTCGCCCTCGGAGCCGGCGTCCTGTTCGCCGTGCGCCGACTGCGCCGCCAGCACTGACCGACGGCCGACGGAGCCGAGCAGCCCTCGGCCCCGTCGAGCGAGAAATTCGAGAACTGCCTGCAACCCCCGTCGGGGATGCACGTCCATACGGGTGAAGGCACGGAGAGCGAGACCGGCAGAGCCGGGGGGCGCTTCCGCTCGACAGGAGCGGGGCCGGTCGCCTTCACCCACTCACACCATCAGCACGATGACCCTGGGGAGTCACGTCATGCGCATGCCCGTTATCACCCGTTTTACGAAGAACGACCGCGCGCTCTCCCGCCGCCGCCTCGCCACCGTCGCCGCCGCTGCCGTCCTTGCCGGCGGCGTCCAGCTCCTCGCCACCGACACCGCCTGGGCCTGCGGGGACTACCGGGTCACCGGCGCGTACGAAGCTCCGACCAACGTGCCCGGGCTCTCTCCCGACACCGCCATCACCTCGGCCAAGTCCTCGGTGGTCGCGGACGGAAGCTGGAACGAGGTCTCCCTCAAGGTCACCAACAAGGCCGGTGAGGACGCCCACGGCATGGAGCCCTTCCTCGGCCTCGTCACCCCGGGCTCGGGCGCCGCGGCCCGTCCCAAGGACGTCAAGGTGCAGTTCCAGGACTACACCGGCGCGTGGAAGAACCTCCAGCTGCAGGACGGCTGCTCCCGCGTCATCGACGTCACCGGCTCCCAGCGCCAGCGGATGGCCGCCAACAGCTCGGTGACCTTCAAGTTCCGGTACTCGCTGGCCCCCAGCACCCCCGTCGGCGTGACCACGATCAACCTCCTGGCCTCGACCGAGAGCGCCGGCTCCCAGGGGCCCGGCAACTCGGGCTTCAAGCCGGTCAAGGTGACCCACCCCCAGGACACCGCCGCCGCCGAGCCGACCACCCCGGCCAAGCCGAAGCCGACGCCCACCAAGGCCGCCGAGCCCGCCGAGCCCGTCGCCGACAGGACCAAGGACGCCGTCCCGGCCGTCCCGGCCGCCGAGGCCCCGAAGGCCAACGCCCCTGCCCCC
>NZ_JBHVFE010000287.1:0-11419 GCF_042801945.1 Kitasatospora sp. NPDC057542 | reverse complement strand
CCACGGCGGTGGCGGCGGCGGGTCGTCGGGTGAGCGCGGGATGATGTGCGCGACATCGACCATGGTTCGGGCGGCTCCTGTTGTCGGTCGGGCTAGGACGGGACGCGGGGGGCGGTACCGGTCAGCGTCACGGTGTTCCGACACTCGTACGCGACCGCGGCGGCCCTGCCGATCTTGAGGGCGATGTCCGCGTACGCCTGGTGGGCCTTGCCGAGGGAGGCGCCGTCGACGACGTCCCCGGAGACCAGCACGCCGAAGTACTTCGGCGGGGGCTGGTCGCTGTCGTCCCGCGGGGCGTCGAAGTCGCACGGCACGTAGAGCCGGACCGATGCGTTCCCGTCGACGTTCTTGGAGTCCACGACCCATCCGGTCGTGCCGGGGCCGAAGTCGAGTGGGGTGGCCGATCCGCCACTGGCGTCGTTCCTCCGGTCGGCGTCGATCCGGTCGCGTGCCGGTCGTACCTCCGCGTCGAGCAGGATGGTCGCGCCCGGCCACATGATGCGGCAACGGGAGTCACGGCTCCCCGAGGCGGGCTTCATGGGGGTGGCGATCTCGCGGGCCGGCCTGGGCTCGACGGCTTTCCCGTCGGGGCCCGCGAGCGGCTTCAGGTCGTTCGCGTCCAGGACCCCCCAGCACGCGCTCTGCGGCAGTTCCACCGACTGCCAGGGTTTCCACGCCCACAGCCCGCCGCCCACTGCCGCCGCCACCGCGAGGGCGACGGCGGCGTGCCAGGGGCGGACCCGGGACCGGCGCCGGGGCGGATCGTCCGGGGACGGCGGGATGATGTGGGCGACGTCAGCCATTTCTCAACGCTCTCGGTGGTGGCAGGTGGGCTCGGGGGTCAGCTCTTGGGGTACACCGTGTCGTACGAGGTCTTGCCGCTGCTGTAGCCGGTGTTCTCCTCCTGGGCGGCCCGGCGGGCCACGTCGTTGATGTAGTTCGGGTCGGCACCCGCGTTGCGGCCGGCCTCGCGGACGGCGTTGACGATCGCCTGCTGCGACTTGCGCTCGGCCGCCTCCTTCGCGGCGCCGGCCTCGTCGCTGGCGTCGTTGTGGGTGTCCACCTTGTAGCCGTTGGCGACGTTGTCCATGATCTGGTTGACCGCGCTGTCGACGCCCTCGCCGATCAGGGGCGCCCGCTCCTTGAGCGCGTCGCCGGCGAACGACCAGATCTGGCCGGCGATCTCCCGCTTGGTGTCGATGGCGGCGTTGAACTCGGCGTCGCTGGCGGTGTGCTTCTGGTAGACGGCGTCGACCATCGCGCTGGTGATCAGGCCGTTGACCTGCCCAGCCGGCTTGGCGACGTTCTCGACCGCCACCGCCAGGTCCTTGTGCAACTCGGGGTGGGCCAGCACGTCCTGGATCTGGGCCGTGGTGTACGCCTGCTGCCCGGCCGCGATCGAGGCATAGGCGTCCGGGTCCTGGCCGAGCGCGCCGAGCAGGCGCTCGACCTTGGCCTGGCTGAAGAGCTGCGAGTCGGCGCCCGCTCCCTCCAACGAGCCCTGGACGTCGCCGATGTAGTTGGCGGTCATGTTCCCGAGGCTGCCGTTGAGGTTCGCGAACAGTCCGCCCTTGAGCAGGTCCGGGCCGTCCTTGGTGCCGAACGTGTCCACCACGTTCTTCATGATGTCGTTCATCGCGGCGGTGTGCGGGGGGAACTTGCCGTCGACGTCGTCGTACGCCCTGCCCGTGGTGGCCGCCTCCAGAGCGTGGCCCAGGGTGGTGACGTCGAACGGGTCGGCGGTGCCGGGGTTGGGCCGGGGCGGGTACTGCTGGTCGAGCAGGAGCGACCGGGAGCCGGTGTCGGTGAGCGCCTTGAGGTAGGTGTTCGGGCCGCCGGTGCTCTTGACGGTGCCGTCCGGGTTGTAGGTGGTCGGTGCGTCGTGGAAGAACTTGGTGGCGGCCTCGGGGCTGTGGCCGAGCCCTTCCAGGATGGCGGACATCGGGTTGATGCCCCGGATGTTGCCGTCCTTGTCGGGCACACCGATGAACTTGAGCTCGGTGAACGGGTACGCGGCCTTGGTGGCCGCGTCCCAGCGCATCGGGTTCTCCTGGGTGAGCTGGGTGACGTGCTCCGCGATCGGGTTGAGGAAGTGCGCGTCGTACTTCCCGTTCCGCAGCAGGTTCGCCGTGATCTGGTAGCCGTACGGGCTGTGCGCCGGGTCGGCGCCGGGCGGCACGGGGATCTGCTTGGCCCCGGCGGCGCGGAACCTGGTCTCCCACTCGTCCGACACGTGCACGGGCTGCTTGGTGTCGGTCGCGGTGGCCAGGGTGAGGCCCAGGTCCTTCTGGATGGCCTTGAGCGCGGCGCTGCGGGCCGGGCTGTTGGCGTAGTCGCCGCTCTGGGCCATCGCGCCGTACTTGGCCATGAAGGTGCCCGGGTCCTGGTTGCCGTAGAAGGAGGTGGCGAACCGCGGGTCGTTCTTGTGGTGGTCCAGGATGTCCTGGAGGTGCTTGACCTGGGCGTCGGAGGCCTGGCCGCCGAGGCTCAGGATGTAGGTGGCCGCCTTGGCCTCCTCCTCCGGGATGCCGCCGACGGGGTTGGCGTTGAACGCGGTGCCGTCGCTGCCGGTGTCGTCCCCCAGCGCCCTGGAGGCGTCGAGGTCGGCCTCGGTGGCGCGGTCGATCGCGTCGCCGATGGCCTTGGCGGCCGTTTCGGCCTTGGCCTTCCAGCTCTTGGCGTACTCGGCGTCCTTCTTGTCCTCCTGGGTCGTGGGCGGAGGCCAGTGCACCGCGCCCTCGCCGTCGACGGTGAGGCCGGCGTCGGTGGCGTGCTGGACGGCGGTGGTGAGGTCCTGTTTGGCGGCCGTGATCTCGGTGTGGGCGTCGCGGAGGGTCTTGGCCAGGGCCGAGGCCTCCTCGAAGGCCGCGTGGATCTGGTCGCGGGCCCAGGTGAGCTTGGCGTTGGCGAGGCCGGCGGCGTCGCCGTGCCAGCCGGACTGCTGGATGGTGCCGAGGACCTCGTTCTGCATCCGCTGGGTGAGGTCCCACTTGCGGACGAGGCTCTCGAAGTCGCCCGCCGCGGAGGCGAGACTGCCGAGGTCGACCTGCTTGAGTTGACTGAACGTCACCATGATTGTGCTGTATCCCCCCGCTCGCGCTGACGCTAGCTTCCGGCGCCCTGCGGCTTGTTGAAGTTGGCCTGGATGTCCGAGTCGGTCTTGGTGTAACTCTGGGCCGTGGTCTGCAGGTTGGTGCCGATGTCGCCGACGGTGGTCTGCAGCCCGCCGGACTGGCTGGTCCAGGTTCCCCAGGTGGCGGTGAGTGCGCCACCGAGGTTCCAGCCCTTGAGGGACCCGGCCGCGGCGTTGACGTGCTCGCCGGGCTGGTCGCACTCGGTCTTGACGGAGTCCCGCAGTGCGAAGGCGTTCTGTGCGGCCTGCTGGAGCACGCCGGGGTTCACGGCGACGGTCTTGCCGCCGCCCGCCGGGCCCAGCGAGACCGGTGCGGCGTTGGCGCCGGCGAGGTCCGGGAACTGCTTCTTCGCCTCTTCGGTCAGATTGCCCTTGTCGTCGAAGAGCCACGGATTCATGCGACGCTCGAATTCGAGGTCGGTCATTGTTTGCCCCCAGGTAAAGATCGGCATGGATTGTACTATTTTCACGGCATGAATTTTGGTGAATTGACTATTGATTCCTGGTTAACGCATGGTGAATCGCGATGGGAATGTCGGGTTCGTACTGTGCCGAGCCGCACATTGCCCGACACGCGGCGGCGTGCCAGAGTGCCGGGCATGAACCATCCGCTCGCGGCCGAGCCGCGCCCCTCCGCCCCCGCCCCCGCGCACGTCTTCGACTGGCTCGACGAGACGGCCGCGATGCGGGCGGAGGCCGGGCTGACGCGGACGCTGCGCAGCCGGGCGGCGGACGACGCGGTGCTGGACCTCGCGGGGAACGACTACCTGGGGCTGACCAGGCACCCGGTGGTCACCCGGGCGGCGGCGGACGCGGCGCTGCGCTGGGGAGGCGGCTCGACGGGGTCGCGGCTGGTGACCGGGACGACCGCGCTGCACACCGAACTGGAGGAGGAGCTGGCCGAGTTCTGCGGGGTGGAGGCCGCGCTGGTGCTCTCCTCCGGGTACACGGCCAACCTCGCGGCGCTGACCGCGCTCACCGACCCGGACACCCTGATCGTCTCCGACGCCTACAACCACGCCTCGCTGATCGACGGCTGCCGGCTCTCCCGCGCCGACGTCCACCGGGCCCCGCACAGCGACCCGGCGGCGGTCGCCGAGGCGCTCGCCGGGCGCGCGCAGCGGCGGGCGCTGGTGGTCACCGACTCGGTGTTCTCGGTGGACGGCGACGCGGCCCCGCTGCCCGAACTGTCCGCTGCCGTCCGCGCGCAGGGCGCGGCGCTGTTGGTGGACGACGCGCACGGGCTGGGCGTGCTCGGCCCCGGCGGCACCGGGGCGCTCGCGGCGGCCGGGCTCGCCGGGCAGCCGGACACCGTGGCCACCGTCACCCTCTCCAAGTCGCTCGGCTCGCAGGGCGGCGCCGTCCTCGGCCCGCGCCGGGTGATCCGCCACCTCACCGAGACCGCCCGCACCTTCATCTTCGACACCGGCCTCGCCCCGGCCGCCGCCGGAGCCGCCCTCGCCGCCCTGCGGCTGCTGCGCGCCGAGCCGGCCCGTGCCGAGCGCGCCCGCGAGGTCGCCCGGACTCTGGCCAGGCAGCTCACCGCCGCCGGGCTGCGGGCCTGCGAGCCCGAGGCCGCCGTGGTCTCCGTCCGCGCCCCCGGCCCCGAGGCCGCCGTCGCCTGGGCCGCCGACTGCCGCCGCGCCGGCCTCGCCGTCGGCTGCTTCCGCCCGCCGTCCGTCCCGGACGGCATCTCCCGGCTGCGGCTGACCGCGCGGGGCGACCTGACCGACGGGCAGATCGCCGAGGCCGTCCGCATCGTCGCCGAGCTGGCCCCGGCGGGCGCGCGGAGCTGAAGCCCCGGGGGCCCTACTTCTTCCTCGCCCGGCTCGGCTGGACCCGGGTGGGCTCGCCGGCCGCCTTCGGGTGGTCCGGCGGGTACGGGAGTTCGCCGAGGCCCTCGTCGCGCAGCTGCTTGTCGTACAGCTCCAGCAGGGCCTCCAGGTGGAACGCCTGGCCGTCCATCTCGGCGTTCAGGTCGCCGAGTTCGGCGAAGCGGGCGGGGACGGTGCGCAGGTCGAAGTCCTCGGGGGCGGCGTCGTCCAGTTCCTCCCAGCGCAGCGGGGTGGAGGCGGTGGCGCTGGGGCGGGCGCGCAGGGAGTAGGCGGAGGCGATGGTGCGGTCGCGGGCCATCTGGTTGTAGTCGACGAAGATCCGCTCGCCACGCTCCTCCTTCCACCAGGCGGTGGTGACCTTCCCGGGCATCCGCTGTTCCAGCACCCGGCCGAGCGCGATCACCGCGTGCCGTCCGTCGGTGAAGGTCCACTCGGGCGCCAGCGGCACATAGACGTGCAGCCCGCGCCCGCCGGAGGACTTGGGCCAGCCGCGCAGCCCGTACTCCTCCAGCAGGGCGCGCAGCTCGTGGGCGGCGCGGACGGCGTCGTGGAAGTCGGTGCCGGGCTGCGGGTCGAGGTCGATGCGCAGCTCGTCCACGTGGTCGGTGTCGGAGCGCCGCACCGGCCAGGGGTGGAAGGTGAGGCAGCCCAGGTTGGCCGCCCACAGCACGGCGGCCGGCTCGGTGGGGCAGATCTCGTCGGCGGAGCGGCCGCTGGGGAACTCGATCCGGGCGGTGGGCAGCCAGTCCGGCAGCCCCTTGGGCGCACGCTTCTGGTAGAAGAACTCACCGTCCACCCCGTCCGGGAAGCGCTGCAGGGTGGTCGGGCGGTCGCGCAGCCCGCGCAGCACTCCGTCGGCGACGGCCAGGTAGTACTGAGCGACGTCCAGCTTGGTGAAGCCGCGCTCGGGGTAGTACACCTTGTCCGGGTTCGACAGCCGGACGGTGCGTCCGGCGACATCCAGTTCCACGGCTGAGCCCACGCCCCTCACGCTAAGCGCCGAACGCTCGGCGCGCGCCCCGAGAGGAACCGGGCGAGGATCGGTGGCATGGACCTGCCCGTGATGCCGCCGGTGGCGCCGATGCTCGCCAAGTCGGTGGCCGAGATCCCGCCGGGGATGCAGTACGAGGCCAAGTGGGACGGCTTCCGTTCGGTCGTGTTCCGCGACGGCGACGAGGTGGAGCTCGGCAGCCGCACCGGCAAGCCGCTGACCAGGTACTTCCCCGAGCTGGTCGAGGCGTTCAAGCGGGAGCTGCCGCCGCGCTGCGTGCTGGACGGCGAGGTGGTGATCGCCCGGGGCGGCCGGCTGCGCTTCGAGGAGCTGCTGGAGCGGATCCACCCCGCCGCGAGCCGGGTGAAGCTGCTCTCCGAGCGGACCCCGGCCTCCTTCGTCGCCTTCGACCTGCTCGCGCTCGGGGACGAGAGCCTGCTGGGCGAGCCGCTGTCGGTGCGCCGCCCGGCCCTGGAGTCCGCGCTCGCCGACGCCACCGATCCGGTGTTCACCGCCCCGGCCGCCACCGACCTCGACCTCGCCCGGACCTGGTTCGCCGAGTACGAGGGCGCCGGGCTGGACGGGGTGGTCGCCAAGCCGCTGGACCAGCCGTACCGGCCGGGGGAGCGGACCATGTACAAGATCAAGCACGAGCGCACCGCCGACTGCGTGGTGGCCGGCTACCGCGAGCACAAGAGCGGCCCGGTGGTCGGCTCGCTGCTGCTCGGCATCTTCGACGACGACGGCAGGCTCCAGCACGTCGGCGTCTGCGCCGCCTTCTCGATGGCCCGCCGCCGCGAACTCGCCGAGGAGCTGGCGCCGTTGCGGATGGAGGACCTCTCCCGGCACCCCTGGGGCGGCTGGGCGGACGAGGCCGCGCACGCGGAGGGGCGGCTGCCCGGCGCGGTCAGCCGCTGGACCGGCGGCAAGGACCTCTCCTGGATCGCGCTGCGCCCGGAGCGGGTGGTCGAGGTCGGGTACGACCACATGGAGGGCGCCCGGTTCCGGCACACCGCGCAGTTCCGCCGCTGGCGGCCGGACCGTACGCCGGGGAGCTGCACCTATGCGCAGCTGGAGGAGCCGGTCTCGTACGACCTCGGCAAGGTGCTGGGGATCTGACGATGTGCCGTGGGCCCGACCCGGACGACCGGGTCGGGCCTTCGACATGGTTCAGGTTCAGGAGACGTGCAGCGTGGGGGTGCCGGTGGGCACCGCCGGAGTGGTCGCCGTGGGCGAGACCGCCGGCGAGGGGGAGGTTGTGGGCGAGACCGCCGGCGACGGCGACACCGTGGGCGAGGCCGTGGGCGAGGCCGTCGGCGAGGCCGTGGGCGAGGGGGAGGCCGTGGGCGAGCCCGAGCCGGGCGGGGTGGGCAGCGTGTAGACGTTGTTCGGCGAGACGATCTGGGTGATCGCCCGTGCCAGGGACGTCGAGGGCTCCGAACCACCCTGCTGGATGTCGGTGTTGAGCAGGATGACCAGGCTGGCCTGCGCCTGCGGCAGGTAGAGCACCACACTCTCGTACCCGGGCAGCGAGCCGTTGTGGCCGATCCACCCGTGGGTGGTGAACACTCCGAAGCCGTAGCCGAGGTCGGGGCTCGTTCCGACGGCCTTGAACTTCAGCCGCTCCGCCTGGGTGGCCGGCTTGAGCAGCGGCTCGCCGGTGGCGAGCACCTTCGACCAGGTCTGGAGGTCGGCGAGGTTGGAGACGGCGGCGCCGGCCGCCCAGCCCCAGGACGGGTTCCAGGTGGTGGAATCCTCGACCGCGCCGCTCTGCGTCTGGTTGGTGTAGCCGTGGGCGTGCGGGTCGGGGAAGGCCGCGTCGGTCGGCAGGGACGTCTTGGTGAGCCCGGCCGGGGTGAACACCTGCTGGTTCAGGAAGTCCTGGAGCGGCTGTCCACCGACCTTCTCGACCACCAGGCCGAGCAGGATCAGGTTGGTGTTGGAGTACTCGTACTTGGCGTCCGGGGCGAAGTTCGCCGGGTGCCTGAACGCGAACGCGAGCAGTTGGTCCGGGGTGAAGGGCCGGTTCGGGTCGCTGAAGAACGCCTGCTGGAAGTCCGGGTCCCGGGTGTAGTCGAACAGGCCGCTGCGCATCTCGCCGAGCTGGCGCAGGGTGATCCCGTCGCCGCCGGGCACGTTCGGGACGTACTTGGAGACCGGGTCGTCCAGGCCGAGCTTGCCCTGGTCCACGAGACGCAGGACGGCGGTGGCGGTGAAGGTCTTGGTCACGCTGCCGATGCGCATGTACAGGTCGGGGGACATCGGCGTCCCGGCGTCCTTGTCGGCGACGCCGAAGGTGCGCTGGTAGCTGCCGTCGGGGGCGGTGTAGCCGACGATCACCCCGGGGATGGAGGCCTGGCTCATCACCTGCTTGATCGCGACGTCCAGGCGGCTCATGACGTCCGGGGTGAGCCGCACCACGCCGCCGGAGGGGCTGCTGTTCGGCGTGGGGGACGGGCTGAGCGCGGCCGGCTCGGCGGTGACCGCCGGACCGGCCTGCTGTGCGGGCTTCGAGTCCCCGGAACAGGCGGAGACGGCGAGCAGGCCGGTCAGCGCGAGGGCGGCGGAGGCCACCCGGGCGGAGCGGGCAACGGCCGCCCGCGGCGAGTGGGGTATCCGCACGGAGCGGGGCGTGGTCGGGCACGTGCGTCGGGTGTCGGTCATCAAGGCGCCTCTCCGGGGCGGTCGGCCCCTTGGCGAAGGGCCCCGGAGCGCTGGTCGGCCAGGCCGGAGTGCTGCTCCACGGGGCTGCGGGGGAGCGTCGCCACCGTAAGCACCGCCGCCGTGTGGCCGCGCGCGGGTCGGCGCCCGTCCGGACCGCACGGGAGCACCGTCAGCCGGGTGCCCCGCCGGGCCGGCAGGCCCTGGTCGGGCACTCCGGGAGGCCGGCGGCCGGTGTCGTGGCGGCCGCCCCGCGCTCGGCCGGACGGGTGAGCACCGGCACGCCGCACCCGTCGTCGGCCGCGGCTCGGGCACGATCGTTCAGCCCAGCTGTGGCCGCCCTTAAGAATTCCTCGATGGACCGCACCCGCTCCGACCAGGCAGATTTCTGCCTGCCCGGAGCGCGTCGGTCACGAGCGGCCGAACCGGGCCCCCTCGGCCTGCCCCCGAACCCGCAGGCCGTCCCACCCGCACGTCAGGAGCCGCCGTGAAGGCACTCGTCAAGCAGCAGGCCGAGCCCGGGCTCTGGCTGATGGACGTCCCCATGCCCGAGATCGGCCCCGGCGAGGTGCTGATCAAGGTGCTGCGGACCGGCATCTGCGGCACCGACCTGCACATCCGCAAGTGGGACGGCTGGGCCCAGCAGACCATCAGGACCCCGCTGGTGCTCGGCCACGAGTTCGTCGGCGAGGTCGCCGAGATCGGCGCCGGCGTCGCGGACATCGCGGTCGGCGACCTGGTCAGCGGTGAGGGTCACCTGGTCTGCGGCAAGTGCCGCAACTGTCTGGCCGGCCGCCGCCACCTGTGCCGCAACACCATCGGCCTGGGCGTCAACCGCGACGGCGCCTTCGCCGAATACGTGGCGCTGCCCGCCTCCAACGTCTGGGTGCACCGGGTGCCGGTCGACCTGGACGTGGCCGCGATCTTCGACCCGTTCGGCAACGCCGTGCACACCGCGCTGTCCTTCCCGCTGATCGGCGAGGACGTGCTGGTCACCGGCGCCGGCCCGATCGGCATCATGGCCGCCGCCGTCGCCAAGCACGCCGGCGCCCGCCACGTGGTGATCACCGACGTCTCCCCGTACCGCCTCGACCTGGCCCGCAAGGTCGGCGTGACGCTGGCGCTCGACGTCTCCCAGCACACCATCGAGGAGGGCCAGCAGAAGCTCGGCCTGCGCGAGGGCTTCGACGTCGGCCTGGAGATGTCCGGCCGCCCCGAGGCGATGCAGTCGATGATCGCCAACATGACCCACGGCGGGAAGATCGCCATGCTCGGCCTGCCCGCCGAGCAGTTCCCGGTGGACTGGGCCTCGATCGTCACCTCGATGATCACCATCAAGGGCATCTACGGCCGCGAGATGTTCGAGACCTGGTACGCGATGTCCGTGCTGCTGGAGGGCGGCCTGGACCTCAGCCCGGTGATCACCGGCCGCTACCCCGCCACCGACTTCGAGGCCGCCTTCGACGACGCCGCGAGCGGCAACTGCGGCAAGATCATCCTCGACTGGACGGTCTGAGCCCGACTCAGCCCCGCCGAACTGCTCCCGCCGAACTGCCAAGGAGACCGCAGTGTTCGACAACGTGCGCGCCGACGTCGCCACCACCCTGGACGAGATCCGCGAGGCCGGCCTGTTCAAGCCCGAGCGGGTGATCGGCACCCCGCAGAGCGCGGCGGTCACCGTCACCGCCGGCGGCCGCCCGGGCGAGGTGCTGAACTTCTGCGCCAACAACTACCTCGGCCTGGCCGACCACCCCGAGGTGCTCGCCGCCGCCAAGGACGCCCTGGACCGCTGGGGCTACGGAATGGCCTCGGTCCGCTTCATCTGCGGCACCCAGGACGTCCACAAGGAGCTGGAGGACCGCCTCTCGGCCTTCCTCGGCCAGGAGGACACGATCCTCTACTCTTCCTGCTTCGACGCCAACGGCGGTGTCTTCGAGACCCTGCTGGACGACCGCGACGCCGTCATCTCCGACGCGCTGAACCACGCCAGCATCATCGACGGCATCCGGCTCAGCAAGGCCCGCCGCCACCGCTACGCCAACCGCGACCTGGCCGACCTGGAGAAGCAGCTCCAGGACACCCGGGACGCCCGCCGCCGCCTGATCGTCACCGACGGCGTCTTCTCGATGGACGGCTACGTCGCCCCGCTGCGCGAGATCTGCGACCTGGCCGACCGCTACGACGCCATGGTCATGGTGGACGACTCGCACGCCGTCGGCTTCGTCGGCGCGAACGGCCGCGGCACCCCCGAGCTGCACGGCGTGATGGACCGCGTGGACATCATCACCGGCACCCTCGGCAAGGCCCTCGGCGGCGCCTCCGGCGGCTACGTCGCGGCCCGCCGGGAGATCGTCGCCCTGCTGCGCCAGCGCTCCCGCCCGTACCTGTTCTCCAACTCGCTGGCCCCGGTGATCGCGGCCGCCTCGCTCAAGGTGCTCGACCTGGTCGAGAAGTCCAACGAGCTGCGCGAGCGGCTGGCGGCCAACACCGCGCTGTTCCGCACGAAGATGACCGAGGCCGGGTTCGAGATCCTGCCCGGCGACCACCCGATCGCCCCGGTGATGATCGGCGACGCGGCCAAGGCCGGCCGGCTCGCCGAACTGCTGCTGGAGCGCGGCGTGTACGTGATCGGCTTCTCGTACCCCGTGGTGCCGCACGGCCAGGCCCGGATCCGGGTGCAGCTGTCCGCGGCGCACTCCACCGAGGACGTCGAGCGCGCCGTCGCGGCCTTCGTGGACGCGCGCGCCGAGCTGGAGGGCTGACCCCCACCCGGACTGCCCGTGGGCCGGACCGCTCGGA
>NZ_JBHVFE010000286.1:0-11435 GCF_042801945.1 Kitasatospora sp. NPDC057542 | reverse complement strand
CCGCCCCCTCCCCGTCCGGAGGGGGCGGCGCCGCCCGTTGTTCGATTTCTGTGACCCCAAGGGTGTCCGAGCGGGCCTTCGGACCCTGTAGCGTCGGAACTGCCATGGATATCGCCTACATTCCCAGCCCGTCGCGGGGCGTCCTGTACCTCGGACCGATCCCGCTGCGCGCCTACGCCTTCTGCATCATCCTCGGTGTCGTCGTCGCCGTCTGGCTCGGCAGCAAGCGCTGGGTCGCCAGGGGCGGCGCCAAGCACACCGTCGGCGACATCGCCGTGTGGGCCGTGCCCTTCGGCCTGGTCGGCGGCCGCCTGTATCACGTGATCACCGACGGCGGCCGACTGTACTTCGCCGAGGGGAAGAACCCCTGGGACGCCCTCAAGATCTGGGAGGGCGGCCTCGGCATCTGGGGCGCGGTCGCACTGGGCGCGGTCGGCGCCTGGATCGGCGCCCGACGCCGGGGCGTGCCGCTGCCCGCGTACGCCGACGCCATCGCGCCGGGCATCGCGCTCGCGCAGGCGCTGGGCCGCTGGGGCAACTACTTCAACCAGGAGCTGTACGGCCGGTCGACCACCCTGCCGTGGGGCCTGGAGATCAACAGGACGCTGCCCGACGGCGAAGTCGTGAAGGGCGTCTACCACCCGACCTTCCTGTACGAGTCGCTGTGGTGCGTCGGTGTCGCGCTGCTGGTGATCTGGGCGGACCGCCGGTTCAAGCTGGGCCACGGCCGGGTGTTCGCGCTGTACGTGGCCGCGTACACGGTGGGCCGGTTCTGGACCGAGTGGCTGCGGATCGACGAGGCGCACGTCTACCTCGGCCTGCGGCTGAACGACTGGGTGTCCATCGCGGTGTTCATCGGCGCCGTGGCGTACTTCGTGATCGTGGGGAAGAAGCGGCCCGGGCGGGAGGATCCGGCGAGCATCGATCCGGCCGCGCACGTGGCGGAGGACGCCCAGGCCGAGGGGAAGAGCGACGAGAAGGGCAAGGGGAAGCCGGTACCGCGCAAGCCCGCGGAGCCCGAGGACGAGAAGGTGGCCGCCGAAGCGGTCGGCGAGGACGCCAGGAACCCGATCTGACCTGGGACTTCCCCCGGCTGAGGCCACCCTTCGCGAGGTTTGCGAAGGGTGGCCTCAGTGGTGTTCGGACAGCCTTACTTTGCTGGAAATGCCCAGGTCAGACGGGCTACGTTCGGGGCTGACGAACGACGACGGAGGGGAACGACGATGAGTGCGATCGCTGTGGAAGCCGATGCCGGACACCAGCCCCGGATACCCGCGGCCGACCACCACCGGGATGTCAACGGCGGTTGGCTGCGGCCGGCCGTGTTCGGTGCGGTGGACGGGCTGGTGTCCAACTTCGCGCTGATGACCGGGGTGGTCGGCGGTGCGGCGTCCAACGGGACGGTGATCCTGACCGGGCTGGCGGGCCTGGCGGCCGGCGCCTGCTCGATGGCGGCGGGGGAGTACACCTCGGTGGCCTCGCAGCGGGAGCTGGTGCAGGCCGAGATCGAGGCCGAGCGGCTGGAGCTGAGCCGCAACCCGCACGGGGAGCTGGCCGAGCTGGCCCAGCTGTACGTCTCGCGCGGGGTGGACCCGGAGCTGGCCCACGAGGTGGCCCGGCAGCTGTCCGCGGACCCGGAGCTGGCCCTGGAGGTGCACGCCCGCGAGGAGCTGGGCATCGACCCGACCGAGCTGCCCTCGCCGCTGGTGGCGGCCGGCTCGTCGTTCCTGTTCTTCGCGCTCGGTGCGCTGCTGCCGCTGCTGCCGTACCTGCTGGGGGCGACCTCGCTGCTGCCCGCACTGCTTCTGGCGGGGGCCGGGCTGTTCCTGTGCGGCGCGGTGGTGGCCCGGGTGACGGCGCGCAGCTGGTGGTTCAGCGGGCTGCGGCAGCTGGTGCTGGGCAGCGCGGCGGCCGGGGTGACCTACCTGCTCGGGTGGCTGATCGGCGGCCACGTGGGGTGACCGGCAACCGTGCATGGTTATGCTGGACAGTGAGTGACGTTTCACACATGGGCATCGGGCAGCTCCTGGCCTAGTCTCATCATTCGGGCCCCCGTGCCGCGGATTCGCAACCGCGGACGGGCTCCCGAGATGGATTCGCAGGCGCCCATGATCGGCTCCGGTGGCGATCCGGTTTCGCCCCTGTTTCAGGCCGTGGACGGTTGGGCACAATCGTCGGGACGTGCACTGTGGCACGCCCTCCTCACACAGCCCCTGACCAGCGCATCATCCCGCCATGTGGACGGGGTATTCCGCTTCTCGGGATCACGGGCATCATGTAACTTGCACGACACCGCACCATCGCATCAGGGCCAACGTCGTCCCTCCTTGCACCACTTGCCGAAAGACGACGACGGGAGAGCCGATGCTGTCTGCATCCATGCACTCCGCCAACGAGCCCCAGGCCGGCGCCGCCCGCCGGCCGTACGCGCTCGTGCCGGATGCGCGACCTGCTGCCCAGGGCCTGTACGACCCGCGGAACGAGCACGACGCCTGTGGCGTCGGTTTCGTCGCCACACTGACCGGCATCGCCGACCACACCATCGTCGAGCAGGCGTTGAACGTCCTGCGCAACCTGGAGCACCGCGGCGCCACCGGCGCCGAGCCGGACTCCGGTGACGGTGCGGGCATCCTGACCCAGATCCCGGACGCCTTCCTGCGCGGGAAGGTCTCCTTCGAACTCCCGGCGGCCGGGTCCTACGCCGTCGGCATCGCCTTCCTGCCGGACACGGACGAGGCCGACGCCGCCGTCGCGCGGATCGAGTCCATCGCCGCCGAAGAGGGGCTGACCGTCCTCGGCTGGCGCGACGTGCCGGTCACCCCGGACCTGCTCGGTGCCACCGCGCGCAGCGTGATGCCGCGGTTCCGCCAGCTCTTCCTCGCGTCGGAGCCCACCGGGCAGGGCCCGGCCGGTGACGGCAAGGCCGGCATCGAGCTGGACCGGGTCGCCTTCGTGGTCCGCAAGCGCGCCGAGCGCGAGGCCGGGGTGTACTTCCCGTCGCTGTCCGCGCGCACCATCGTCTACAAGGGCATGCTGACCACCGGCCAGCTGGAGCCCTTCTTCCCCGACCTGTCGGACCGCACCTACGCCTCCGCCATCGGCCTGGTGCACTCGCGGTTCTCCACCAACACCTTCCCGAGCTGGCCGCTCGCCCATCCGTACCGCTTCGTCGCGCACAACGGCGAGATCAACACGGTCAAGGGCAACCGCAACTGGATGCGGGCCCGGGAGTCGCAGCTGGCCACCGACCTCATCCCCGCCAACAGGAACGGGCAGGGCCTGGAGCGGATCTTCCCGATCTGCACCCCGGAGCACTCCGACTCCGCCTCCTTCGACGAGGTCCTGGAACTGCTCCACCTCGGCGGCCGCTCGCTGCCGCACTCGGTGCTGATGATGATCCCGGAGGCGTGGGAGAACCACGCCACCATGAACCCGGCCCGCCGCGCCTTCTACCAGTACCACTCCAACCTGATGGAGCCCTGGGACGGCCCGGCCTGCGTCACCTTCACCGACGGCACCCAGATCGGCGCCGTGCTCGACCGCAACGGCCTGCGCCCGGCCCGGTACTGGATCACCGAGGACGGCCTGGTCGTCCTCTCCTCCGAGGTCGGCGTGCTCGACATCGACCAGGAGAAGGTCGCCAAGAAGGGCCGCCTCCAGCCCGGCCGGATGTTCCTGGTGGACACCGCCGAGGGCCGGATCGTCGAGGACGAGGAGATCAAGTCCGCCCTCGCCGCCGAGCACCCGTACGAGGAGTGGGTCGGCGCCGGGCAGATCCAGCTCGCCAAGCTGCCCGAGCGCGAGCACATCGCGCACACCCACGCCTCCGTCACCCGCCGCCAGCAGACCTTCGGGTACACCGAGGAGGAGCTGCGGGTCATCCTCGCGCCGATGGCGCGCACCGGCGCCGAGGCGCTCGGCTCGATGGGCACCGACTCGCCGATCGCCGCGCTGAGCGAGCGGCCGCGCCTGCTGTTCGACTACTTCGTGCAGCTCTTCGCGCAGGTCACCAACCCGCCGCTGGACGCCATCCGCGAGGAACTCGTCACCTCGCTGCTGTCCAACCTCGGCCCCGAGGGCAACCTGCTGGCCGCCGAGTCCGCCTCCTGCCGCTCGGTCGGCATCACCTTCCCGGTGATCGACAACGACGAGCTGGCCAAGCTCGTCCACATCAACGCCGACGGCGACCAGCCCGGCCTCAAGGCCGTCACGCTCTCCGGCCTCTACAAGGTCGCCTCCGGCGGCGAGGGCCTGGCCTCCCGGCTGGCCGCGATCGCCGCCGAGGCCGACGCCGCGATCGCCGACGGCGCCCGGATCATCGTGCTCTCCGACCGGCACTCGGACGCCGAGCACGCGCCGATCCCCTCGCTGCTGCTCACCTCGGCCGTTCACCACCACCTGATCCGCACCAAGCAGCGCACCCAGGTGTCGCTGCTGGTCGAGGCGGGCGACGTCCGCGAGGTGCACCACGTCGCGCTGCTGATCGGCTACGGCGCCGGGGCGGTCAACCCGTACCTGGCGATGGAGTCGGTCGAGGACCTGGTCGCCCAGGGCACGTATCTGAACGAGGGGGGCATCGCGGGCGTCGAGCCCGAGAAGGCGATCCGGAACCTGATCAGGGCGCTCGGCAAGGGCGTGCTCAAGGTCATGTCCAAGATGGGCATCTCGACCGTCGCCTCCTACCGCGGCGCCCAGGTCTTCGAGGCCATCGGCCTCTCCCAGGACCTGGTCGACGGCTACTTCGCCGGCACCACCACCAAGCTCGGCGGCATCGGCCTGGAGGAGATCGCCCGCGAGACGGCCGCCCGGCACGCCAAGGCGTACCCGGCCTCCGGCATCCCGGCCGCGCACCGCGCGCTGGAGATCGGCGGCGAGTACCAGTGGCGCCGCGAGGGCGAGCCGCACCTGTTCGACCCGGACACCGTCTTCCGGCTCCAGCACTCCACCCGCAACCGCCGGTACGACATCTTCAAGCAGTACACGGACCGGGTGAACGAGCAGTCCGAGCGGCTGATGACGCTGCGCGGTCTGTTCCAGCTGGACGGCCTCGGGCGGGAGCCGGTCCCGGTCGAGGAGGTCGAACCGGTCTCCGAGATCGTCAAGCGCTTCTCCACCGGCGCCATGTCGTACGGCTCGATCTCGCGCGAGGCGCACGAGACCCTGGCCATCGCGATGAACCGCCTCGGCGGCAAGTCCAACACCGGCGAGGGCGGCGAGGACCCGGAGCGGCTGTACGACCCGGAGCGCCGCTCGGCGATCAAGCAGGTCGCCTCCGGCCGGTTCGGCGTCACCTCCGAGTACCTCGTCAACGCGGACGACATCCAGATCAAGATGGCCCAGGGCGCCAAGCCCGGCGAGGGCGGCCAGCTGCCCGGCCACAAGGTGTACCCGTGGGTCGCCAGGACCCGGCACTCCACCCCGGGTGTCGGCCTGATCTCGCCGCCGCCGCACCACGACATCTACTCCATCGAGGACCTGGCGCAGCTGATCCACGACCTCAAGAACGCCAACCCCGCGGCCCGCATCCACGTGAAGCTGGTGTCCGAGGTCGGCGTCGGGACGGTCGCCGCGGGTGTGTCCAAGGCGCACGCGGACGTCGTCCTGGTGTCGGGGCACGACGGCGGGACGGGCGCCTCGCCGCTCACCTCGCTGAAGCACGCGGGCGGGCCCTGGGAGCTCGGGCTCGCGGAGACCCAGCAGACGCTGCTGCTCAACGGGCTGCGCGACCGCATCGTCGTCCAGACCGACGGCCAGCTGAAGACCGGCCGCGACGTGGTGATCGCCGCGCTGCTCGGCGCCGAGGAGTTCGGCTTCGCGACCGCCCCGCTGGTGGTCTCCGGCTGCATCATGATGCGCGTCTGCCACCTGGACACCTGCCCGGTCGGCGTCGCCACCCAGAATCCGGTGCTGCGCGAGCGGTTCTCCGGCAAGCCCGAATTCGTGGTCAACTTCTTCGAGTTCATCGCCGAGGAGGTCCGGGAGATCCTGGCCTCGCTGGGCTTCCGCTCGATCGAGGAGGCCGTCGGCCACGCCGAGCACATCGACGCCCGCGCCGCGATCGACCACTGGAAGGCGGCCGGGCTGGACCTCGCCCCGCTGTTCCACGTGCCGGCGCTGCCCGAGGGCGCCGCCCGGCACCGCACCACCACCCAGGACCACGCGCTGGACAAGGCCCTGGACAACCAGCTGATCGCGCTGGCCGAGGACGCCCTGGAGCGCGGCGACACCGTCCGCATCCAGCTGCCGATCCGCAACGTCAACCGCACGGTCGGCACCATGCTCGGCCACGAGGTGACCAAGCGGTACCGGGGCGAGGGCCTGCCGGAGGGGACCATCGACGTCACCTTCACCGGCTCCGCCGGGCAGTCCTTCGGCGCGTTCCTGCCGCGCGGCGTGACGCTGCGCCTGGAGGGCGACGCCAACGACTACGTCGGCAAGGGCCTCTCGGGCGGCGTGGTCGTCGTCCGCCCGGCCCGCGAGGCGGCGGCCATCGGCAACGACGCGCAGAACCACGTCATCGCCGGCAACACCATCGGCTACGGCGCCACCTCGGGCCGCGTCCACCTGCGAGGCAAGGCCGGCGAGCGCTTCGCCGTCCGCAACTCCGGGGCCACCCTGGTGGTCGAAGGCGTGGGCGACCACGGCCTGGAGTACATGACCGGCGGCCGGGTCGTCGTCCTCGGCGAGACCGGACGCAACCTCGCGGCGGGCATGTCCGGCGGCATCGCGTACGTCCTGGACCTGCGCCCCGCGAACGTCAACGACGGCATGGTGGGCATCGAGGCCCCCACCGCCGCCGACCGCGACTGGCTGCGCGAGACCGTGCAGCAGCACTACGAGGAGACCGGCTCCACCGTCGCCGCCGAACTCCTGGCGGACTGGGGCAGTGGGGTCTCCCGCTTCTCCAAGATCATGCCGACCGACTACAAGGCAGTGCTCGCCGCCAAGGACGCCGCTGAGCGCGACGGCCTCTCCGAGGCCGAGACCACTCGCAAGATGATGGAGGCGGCTAATGGCTGACCCCAAGGGCTTCCTGACCACGCCCAAGCAGCCGGCGGAGCGCCGCCCGGTCGACGTCCGGATCAAGGACTGGAACGAGGTCTACGTCGAGCGCAGCCTCCTGCCGATCATCACCAAGCAGGCCGGCCGCTGCATGGACTGCGGCATCCCGTTCTGCCACAACGGCTGCCCGCTCGGAAACCTCATCCCCGAGTGGAACGACCTGGCCTACCGGGACGACTTCGCCGGGGCGATCGAACGGCTGCACGCCACCAACAACTTCCCGGAGTTCACGGGCCGCCTGTGCCCGGCCCCGTGCGAGTCCGCGTGCGTCCTCGGCATCAACCAGGACGCGGTGACCATCAAGAACGTCGAGGTCACCATCATCGACAAGGCCTGGGACCGGGGTGGGGTCACCCCGCAGGTGCCCGAGCGGCTGTCCGGCAAGACCGTCGCCGTGGTGGGCTCCGGCCCGGCCGGCCTCGCCGCCGCCCAGCAGCTCACCCGGGCCGGGCACACCGTGGTGGTGTACGAGCGGGCCGACCGGATCGGCGGACTGCTGCGCTACGGCATCCCCGAGTTCAAGATGGAGAAGCGCCACATCAACCGCCGCATCGAGCAGATGCGGGCGGAGGGCACCCGGTTCCGCACCGGCGTGCACGTCGGCGAGGACATCACCGGGCAGCAGCTGCGCGAGCGCTTCGACGCCGTGGTGGTCGCGGCCGGCGCCACGACCGCCCGCGACCTGCCGGTGCCCGGGCGCGAGCTCAAGGGCGTGTACCAGGCCATGGAGTACCTGCCGCTGGCCAACAAGGTGCAGGAGGGCGACTTCGTCGAGTCGCCGATCAGCGCCAAGGGCAAGCACGTGGTGGTGATCGGCGGCGGCGACACCGGCGCGGACTGCGTCGGCACCGCGCACCGGCAGGGGGCGGCCTCCGTCACCCAGCTGGAGATCATGCCGCGGCCCGGCGAGGAGCGGCCCGGCCACCAGCCGTGGCCGACCATGCCGATGACGTACAAGGTCACCTCCGCGCACGAGGAGGGCGGCGAGCGGATCTACTCCGTCAGCACCACCCACTTCAGCGGCGACGAGGACGGCAACGTCCGGGAACTGCACCTGGTCGAGGTGGAGTTCAAGGACGGCCGGTTCGAGCCGGTGCCGGGCACCGAGCGGGCCGTCCCGGCGCAGCTGGTCACCCTGGCCATGGGCTTCACCGGGACGGACGTGAGGAACGGGCTGGTCGAGCAGCTGGGAGTGGACCTCGACGCGCGCGGTAACATTGCCCGCGATGGCCGGTTCGCCACCAATGTCGATGGCGTGTACGTCTGCGGAGACGCCGGCCGTGGCCAGTCGTTGATCGTCTGGGCCATCGCGGAGGGCCGTTCGGCCGCCGCCGCGGTGGACGGATACCTGGGCGGCAAGACCCCGCTTCCGGCCCCGATCCGGCCCACGGACCGCCCCCTGGTGGTCTGACGGGCGGACGGTCCCGACCGGCCCCCACCGAACGCCCGGCGCCGCATCGCCGGGAGCTCAACCCGCTGCCCCCGCCAGTGTCGCCGGGCCAACGCGGTCTCCTGGCGCCTGCCCTCTTCCCCGACCAGTTGGAGGGCGGGCGCCGTCGCGTTCTCCGGGGAAGGTCCGCTCGGCTTGCGGCGATCGGGAGGCGTCGGAGCACACCGGGGGAGACGACCGGGCGCGGCTCCGGGGTTGCGTCAACCGTCGGACAAACGTGCGAAGTTGTCCGAGGCCCGGCGTGATCCCGAACAGTAGGCTGTTGTTCGTCGGTGCCAGGTGGCAGACTGCCGCCGACGGCCGGGGGGCTGGGCTAGTGCGGAGGTTGACTTCGATGGGCACGACTCAGGCAGGCGGGGGCGCCACCGTACGGCGGCTGCTGCTCGGCACACAGCTGCGCAAGCTCCGCGAGGCCAGAGGCGTCAGCCGGGAGGAGGCCGGGTACTCGATCCGGGCCTCCGAGTCCAAGATCAGCCGGATGGAGCTGGGCCGGGTCGGCTTCAAGGAGCGCGACGTGGCCGACCTGCTGACCCTGTACGGGGTCGAGGCCGAGCAGGAGCGCGCCACCGTCCTCGGGCTGCTGCACGATGCCAACGCCAGCTCCTGGTGGCACGAGTACGGGGACGTGCTGCCCGGCTGGTTCCAGAACTACCTGGGGCTGGAGGAGGCCGCGGCCGAGATCCGCAGCTACGAGGTCCAGTTCGTCCACGGGCTGCTCCAGACCGCCGACTACGCCCGGGCAGTGGTCACCGCCGGCGGCCACGCCAACGGGCCGGAGGAGATCGAGCGCCGGGTCGACGTACGGCTCAGGCGGCAGGCGGTGCTGACCGGCGAGCAGGCACCGCAACTGGTCGCGGTGCTGGACGAGGCCGCGCTGCGCCGGCCCTGGGGCGGGCCGGAGCAGATGCGCGGCCAGCTGGACCGGCTGCTGGAGCTCGGCGAGCTGCCCAACGTCCGGCTCCAGGTGCTGCCGCTGGGCAACGCCGGGCTGAGCGCGGAGAGCGGCGCCTTCACCGTCCTGGGCTTCGCCGAGGCCGAGTTGGCGGACGTCGTGTACCTGGAGCAGTTCACCACCGCGCTCTACCTCGACAAACCCGCCGAGGTGGCCGAGTACCGGCAGGCGATGGACGACCTGGTCGCCGACAGCCTGAGCCCGGAGCGGACCCGTGAACTTCTGCAAGCGGTGCGCCAGGAGTTGTAGTACGTCAGTACGATGAATTTCCATCAGGTCGGTGCATGAGAGGGATCAGATGTCGTACTTCTCCGAGTTGGCGCTGCAGTACATCGATGGTGAGTGGCGCACTGGCAGTGGCTCCTGGGACATCGTGGACGTCGACCCCTACACCGGCGACAAGCTCGCCACCATCACCGTCGCCACCGTCGCCGAGGTCGATCTGGCCTACCGCGCCGCCGAGCGCGCCCAGAAGGAGTGGGCCGCCACCAACCCGTACCAGCGGCGGCTGGTGTTCGAGCGCGCGCTGCGACTGCTGGAGGACCGCGAGCCGGAGATCGTCCGGGCGATCATGACCGAGCTCGGCGGCACCGCGCTGAAGGCGGGCTTCGAGCTGTCGCTGGTCAAGGACGTGCTGCGGGAGTGCCTGCACCTGTCGGTGGCCTCCGAGGGCCGGCTGCTGGCCTCGCCCGCCCCGGGCCGGGAGAACCGGCTCTACCGGCTGCCGGTCGGCGTGGTCGGCGTGATCAGCCCGTTCAACTTCCCGCTGTTCCTGGCGCTCAAGGCCGTCGGCCCGGCGCTCGCGCTCGGCAACGGCGTCGTCCTCAAGCCGCACCAGGAGACCCCGGTGGTCGGCGGCGGGCTGATCGCGAAGCTCTTCGAGGACGCGGGGCTGCCGCCCGGCCTGCTGAACGTGGTGGTCACCGACATCGCCGAGATCGGCGACAGCTTCATCGAGCACCCGGTGCCCAAGGTGATCTCCTTCACCGGCTCCGACAAGGTCGGCCGGCACGTCGCCACCGTCGCCGCCGCGCACTTCAAGCGGACGGTCCTGGAGCTCGGCGGCAACAGCGCGCTGATCGTGCTGGACGACGCCGACGTGGACCACGCCGTGGACGCCGCGGTGTTCAGCCGCTTCGTCCACCAGGGGCAGGTCTGCATGGCCGCCAACCGGGTGCTGGTGGACCGCGGCATCGAGGCCGAGTTCACCGAGAAGTTCGTCGCCAAGGTCGCCTCGCTCACCGTCGGCGACCCGAAGGACCCGGCCACCCACATCGGCCCGCTGATCAACTCCGTCCAGGCCGACGTCCTCTCCGCCCAGGTCGACCAGGCGGTCGCGGCCGGCGCCACCGCGCTGCTGCGCGGCAGCACGGTCGGCAGCCTGATGGCGCCGACGGTGCTCACCGGCCTGGCGGAGGACGCGCCGATCCTGCGGAACGAGCTCTTCGGCCCGGTCGTGCTGCTGGTGCCCTTCGAGGGCGAGGACGAGGCCGTGCGGCTCGCCAACAACACGCCGTTCGGGCTCAGCGGCGCGGTGCACACCGCGAACATCGAGCGCGGCGTGAAGCTCGCCCAGCGGATCGAGACCGGCATGATCCACGTCAACGGCGGCACCATCGCCGACGAGCCGGGCGTGCCCTTCGGCGGCGAGAAGAACTCCGGCGTCGGCCGCCTCAACGGCGAGTCCACGGTGGACGCCTTCACCACCCTGAAGTGGATCTCCGTCCAGCACGAGCGCGCGGTCTTCCCCTTCTGATCCGGGGGTGCCGAACGCGCGGGTCTCCTGGCGGCAGCCGCCGGGAGGCCCGCGCTGCCTGACCGTTCAGGCCGGGTGGCGGATCAGGCCGTCGGTGGCGAGTTCGAAGCCGAAGGGGGCCGGGATCGGGACAAGATCGCCGAACTCACCGTTGCGAGCCGTCCGACAGTGGCCGGTTCGACGGGGAGACGGTCTCCACCGGACAGGCCGAAAGC
>NZ_JBHVFE010000285.1:0-11477 GCF_042801945.1 Kitasatospora sp. NPDC057542 | reverse complement strand
ATATCGCACTCCGCCGGGCCCTCGCCGACCTGCCGTCAGCCGCCCAGGATGTGCAGCCCGGGCAGCAGGTCCGGGAGCAGCGGGGGCACCTCGACGCCCTGCGGCTGGGCCGCGTTCGGGGCGCCGGGCGTGGTCGGCCGCGGTGCCTGCGGCGGGGCCGCGTCGGCGCTCGGAGAGGGCTTGGTGCCGGTGAGCCCGCTGGTGAGGCCGCCGACCAGGCCGTTGACGGCATCCGGGGCGCTGCTGGGCAGGGTGTCCGGCAGGACGCCGCCCTTGCCGGAGGCGCCGGAGCCGGAGCCGGTCGGGGCGTGCTCGGTGGCGCCGGGGCGGTTGCCGGCGCCGGAGCCCGGGGCCCTGTCGGCGCCGGCCGTGGTGCCGGAGCCGGCCGCGGGGGAGCCGGCCGGGGAACCCCCGGTCGAGCCGGACGAACCGTCGCCCGCTCCGGAGCCGGCCGTGCCACCGCTCTCGGCGGGGGGCAGGACCAGGCGCAGGGGCGCGACGTCCTCGCTTATGTCGTCGAAGAGCCGGTTCACCAGGTCGGCCTGCCGGGTGAGCTGGACGGGCAGCCTGCCCTGCAGCTCGCTCCACCGGCCGTCCTCGTCGTGGGCGAACCCGGCCAGGGCCCGCATCGGGTCGAGCGAGCCGTTGCTGCGGTAGACCGAACGCAGCAGCTCGCGGCCCTTGAGGGCGTCGGCGTGCATGTCGTCCAGGGCGCGGCGGACCTGTTCGACGGTGGCCGGGCTGAGCGCGCCGGCCGGACCGGTGCGGCCGACCAGGGTCTTGGCCTCGCCGAGCCGGGTGGCCGCGTTGTCGAGCAGCAGTTCGCCGCGTTCGGAGTCGGAGCCCGCGAAGTCGAGCCGGAGTCCTTCCAGCCCGCGCTTGAGGCCGTACAGCGTGTCCCCGGGGAGGGCGTTGGAGCTGGCCGCGGCGGCGCCGGCCAGGCTGCCCACGGCGAGCCCGGCGACCAGTCCGCCGATCGCGAACCGGCGGCTCCAGCGGCCGCGCGGCGCCGTCCGGATCGCCCGGTGGCGGCGTTGGCGGGGCACCGGGGTGCCCGTCCCGTCGGCGAAGGCCTGCTCGAACGCGGCCATCAGCTGGGCGCGTTGGACCGTGCGGACCTCCCGGTCCAGCACCGGCCCGGGCAGCGCCCGCAGCGCGTCGGTCAGGCCGACCAGTTCGGCCCTTGCGACCGAACCGGCGCCGGTGGCAGTGGCGTTGTCCGATTCGGCGTTGGCCGCAGCGCTTTGCTCCGCCTGATGGGCCTCCAGCGCCTCGGCGAAGGCCTTCGCCCGCCGGTGCTCCAGCACGTTTGCCGTCACGGGCCACACCTCCCTTCGTCGTTGTCGACACCCCGGCCTGCCGGACGGTTGCCCCGGCTGGCCAAAGCCACTCCATCGGGTGATAGGCCGCAATTCGACTTGACCGTACGCCCGGTGGGGGCTTGCACGCTGGCCAACGAGCGGTGCGGGCGGTCGGTTACGCACGGCTGATCATCGGACCGACCGTTCACCCTGACGTGTCGGCCGGGCGTGGACGGTGACGGCCGGCCGGGCCATCGGGCGGCGGCGCCGTCCCCGGGCCGGCTCATCGCGCGTCGGGCGGGAGCAGCCGGGCCAGGGTGCGGACGGCGCGGTACTGGAGGGTCTTGATGGCGCCCTCGTTCTTGCCCATGATCCGGGCTGTCTCCGCCACCGAGAGCCCCTGCAGGAAGCGGAGGGTGACGCACTCCTGCTGCTGCGGGTTCAGCCGGCGCACCGCGTCCAGCAGCGCGGCGTTGGAGAGCGACTCCAGCACCGACTCCTCGGGGCTGCGCTCGCACTCGTTGGAGTCGAGCATCTCGCCGGTGGTGACCTCCAGCCGGAAGCGGCTGGACTTGAAGTGGTCGGCGACCAGGTTGCGGGCGATGGTGACCAGCCAGGCGCCGAAGTCCCGGCCCTGCCAGGTGAAGGTGCCGATCCGGCGCAGGGCGCGCAGGAAGGTCTCGCTGGTGAGGTCCTCGGCGGTGGCCCGGCTGCCGACCCGGTAGTAGATGTAGCGGTAGACGGTGTCCGCGTAGTGGTCGTAGAGCCGGCCGAAGGCCTCGCTCTCGCCGGCCTGGGCCCGCTCGACCAGCTCCATGATCGGGTTGTGCTCGGTCTCGTAGCCGGGGCTGGGTGCGGTCCGGGTGCGCCCCCGGCCGACGCCGGCGGTGCCGGTGCGGCCGCGCGAGCCGGTGCCGGCCGAGCCGGCGGCGGTGGTGCGCAGGGCCGGGCCGGGTGCTAGCGGCTGGACGAACGATCCTCCGGCGAGCGCGGGTTGGGGCGAGACGGCGAGCTGGCTGCGGAGCAGGGTGCGCAACAGGTCCAGGCCCGTGAAGATCTGCCGCTCGGCGGTCGGCCGGCCGCGGAGGCCGGTGCGGGGGCGCAGGGGCGCGGACGACGGGCGGGAGGGTGCAGGCGCGTCGTTCCGGACGGGTGGGTACACGGGACTCCCAGAGGCAGAACTGTGGACGGATCACCTCCGCCTGCGCGGAGAGCACTCCCCGAAGCGACCGTTCGAGCGGGACGCGGGGTGACGTGCATCCAGGAGAGAATAACGCTTTGTGCAATGACAGCTACACCGTGTGGTCGAAGTGGTCATTTGGGATCCATTTGTTGTGAATATTCGGCCGACAGTGACCGGAACTGTCATCGTTCATCCGGCTCAACGTGATCGAACAGGCGCTCAGGGTGACCAATTCGGGGGACTGGGGGGCGGTTTCCCAGCCTTGGGGCTCGGCAACCCCTGACTTCCCCGACCTGGCGAACGATCAGAACCGGTCGCCGGGCGACAGATTCGTACAGGGGGATCGGACTGCCTGCGGTGAAGGGGAGTTCGCCCGTAAGAGGGGCCAGGTCAGAGGCTCTGTTGACGACCGCTCACCCGTCAGGGCGAGCCGGCCCTGACGGCCCCCGGCCGGCCCGGGCGGTCTCCGGGTGTCCTTCAGCGGCCCGCGCGGCCTGGGGCGCGGGAGGTTCAGGCGCGGCGGCGGCGCCGGTTCAGCGCCACCCCGGCCGCCGTCGCGCCGGCCAGCACCCCGAGCGCGGCCGCCGCCGGCAGCCCCACCCGGGCCGCCTTGCGCCCGGTCCGGAAGTCCCGCACCCGCCAGCCCTGGGTCCGGGCGTGGCGCCGCAGTGCGCCGTCAGGGTTCACCACGTACGGGTGGCCGACCAGCGAGAGCATCGGGATGTCGTTGGCCGAGTCGCTGTAGGCGGCGCAGCGGTCGAGGTCGAGGCGCTCGCGCCGGGCGAGCGCGCGGACGGCGGCGGCCTTGGCCGGGCCGTGCAGCAGGTCGCCGACCAGCCGGCCGGTGTACCGGCCGTCCCGGGCCTCGGCGACGGTGCCCAGCGCGCCGGTCATGCCGAGCCGCCGGGCGATGATGCGGGCCACCTCCAGTGGGGCTGCGGTGACCAGCCAGACCCGCTGTCCGGCGTCCAGGTGCATCTGGACCAGGGCTCGGGTGCCCGGCCAGATCTTGTCGGCCACGACGACCTCGAAGATCTCCTCGCAGATCGCCTCCAGGTCGGCGGTGGGCTTGCCGGCCACGATGCCGAGGGCGGACTGCTTGGCGTCCGAGATGTGGTCCGGGTCCTCGGCGCCGTGCAGCCGGAACCAGGCCTGCTGCCAGGCGAACCGGGCGATGTCGCGGCGGGTGAGGAAGCCGCGGCGGTAGAGACCGACGCCGAGGTAGAAGATCGCGGCGCCGCGCAGGATGGTGTTGTCGCAGTCGAAGAAGGCGGCGGCGCGGGGGTCGTCCCGGTCCGGGGTGTGGTTCTCGGCCGGGGCCTTGGGCGCCTTGCCGGGCTTGGCGGCGGCCGGCGCGTCCGGCTCGGCGGTGCCTTCCGGCCCGCCGGCGGGTTCCGGCTCGGCCTCGGCCCGCAGCGCCCCCTCGGCTGCCGCGGCTGCGGCTTCGCCGGCCAGGGCGTTCCGCTCGCTGCTGGTACGCCTCGCCTGGGTGAGCCTTCTGAGCACGGCCATGTCATCGAGGATAGCCAGCCGAGGGCGCGGCGGCCGTGACGGAGCCGTGCCCGCGAGGTGAACAGCTCCACTGGGTGCAGGGCGCCCCGGAGGCGGGTGGGCACCATGGCGGAGAATGGGGCGGTGAGCCCACTGCTGCGACGTAAGAGCCCCGAGCCCGCGGACCGGACCGTGACCCTGGTCGGCAAGCCCGGCTGTCACCTGTGCGACGAGGCCCGCGAGGTGATCCTCCGGGTGACGGGCGAGATGGGGGCGTCCTTCGAGGAGCGGGACATCACCCAGGACGAGGAGCTGTACCGCCGCTACTGGGAGCAGATTCCGGTCACCCTGATCGACGGCCGCCAGCACGACTTCTGGCGGGTCGACGAGCGCCGTCTGCGCACCGCCCTCGGCGGTTGAGCGGGGCCTGACCGGGCGTTCGTCCGTGCACCGACCCCCCGCCACTCGGCGGGGGCGGTTCGCCGAATCGTTGCCGAAGACACTCCGTTCCGGCTTGGGGCGGGGCGGGTCGGTCGGCTTACGATCGAACGCGTTTGCGCCCGTGGGGGGGCTGAGCACACGAGGAGTGCGCCATGCTTCCCGGTCCTGTCCCTGGGCCGCCCCGAGCCCTGGACGGCGACGGGGGCGGGGGCTTCGCCGTGGTGGACGTGGAGGCGACCGGCCGCAGCCCGTGGCGGCACCGGGTGGTCGAGGTCGCGGTGGTGCTGCTCGACGCGCGGCTGTGCCCCGAGGGGGAGTTCGCCACCCTGCTGGATCCGCTGGGCCCGGTCGGCCCGACCCATGTGCACCGGATACGCCAGTGCGACGTCGAGGGTGCCCCGCGCTTCCGCGAGATCGCCCCGAGGCTGTTGGAGCTGCTGGCCGGGCGGGTGCTGGTCGGCCACCACGTCAGCTGCGACCACGCCTTCCTGGATCGCGAGTTCGCCCGGATAGGGGTGCCGCTGCCGCCCGTCCCGCTGCTGTGCACGATGCGGCTGGCCCGCGCCCACCTGCCGGAGGCCCGCAGTCACGGCCTGGCGGCCTGCGCGGAGGCGGCGGGCCTCGGCTGGTACCCGGCGCACACCGCACTGGGCGACGCCCGGGTGACCGCCGAGCTGCTGCGGCACTGCCTGGGCGCCCCGTCCTGTCCGCCGGACGACTGGGCCGGCCCGCTGCGCGAGGCCGCCCGGGTGCCCTGGCCCCGGCTGGGCCGGGCCCGCTCCCGCCCGTCCGGCACCGCCGTCCCACTGGTGCGCCGGGAGGCGCCGTACGGCCCCTGGCTGCCCGGTTCCCGGGCCCCGGAGGTCGTACTGACCCAGGCCGGTGCTATGGGTTCGACGGCGTGATGCGCATCACTGTGCAGGGACAAAACGGACACCATCTTTGTGCACACGTTCACAAACGCATAGCCTGGCTGCCAAAGCCCAGCTTCACCCACAGGAGCACCGTGGCAATCGGCCGATCACCACAGAGCAGTTCGCAGACGCCCGACCAGGGCGCCGCGCGCCGACCCTCGCGTGCCCGGGGCATCCCGGAGGCGACCGTCGCCCGCCTGCCCCTCTACCTGCGGGCCCTCACCGCGCTCTCCGAGCGCTCGGTGCCGACCGTCTCCTCCGAGGAGCTGGCCGCCGCGGCCGGCGTGAACTCGGCCAAGCTGCGCAAGGACTTCTCCTACCTCGGCTCGTACGGCACCCGCGGCGTCGGCTACGACGTCGAGTACCTCGTCTACCAGATCTCCCGCGAGCTCGGCCTGACCCAGGACTGGCCGGTCGTCATCGTCGGCATCGGGAACCTCGGCCACGCGCTCGCCAACTACGGCGGGTTCGCCTCCCGTGGCTTCCGGGTGGCCGCCCTGTTGGACGCCGACCCCAACGTGGTCGGTTCCACCGCGGCCGGACTGCCGGTGCGGCACATGGACGAGCTGGAGTCGATCGTCGAGAGCCAGCACGTCTCCATCGGCGTGATCACCACCCCACCCGGTGCCGCCCAGCAGGTTTGCGACCGGCTGGTCGAGGCAGGCGTTACGAGCATCCTGAACTTCGCCCCGACCGTGCTGGCCGTTCCGGACGGCGTGGACGTGCGCAAGGTGGACCTGTCCATCGAGCTCCAGATCCTCGCCTTCCACGAGCAGCGCAAGGCCGGGGAGGAACCGGACGACCGCGCCGAGTCGGTGCTGGACCGTGCCCCCGGTCCGGTCCGGGCGGCCGCGGCCAAGTTGCGCCGGGCGGCCGGCGGCAGCGGCAAGGGCCGCGGCACCGCCGAGTCGGTGGCCAAGGACCAGGCCGAGCAGGCCAAGGAAAAGTCCGCCAAGGGCGGCGACGGGGATCTCTCCGCGGTGATGCCCGCATGAACACCGAGAGCTGTGGGGGGCGGGCATGAGCCTTCTCGTCGTAGGGCTGAGCCATCGCACGGCCCCGGTCGGGGTGCTGGAGCGCGCCGCGCTGACCGGTGAGGTGCCGACCCGGCTGCTGCACGACGCGGCCGCCACCGCGACGGTCGCCGAGGCCGCGCTGCTGAACACCTGCAACCGGATCGAGCTGTACGCGGACGTGGACAAGTTCCACGCCGGCGTCGCCGAGCTGTCGCTGCTACTGGCCCACCACAGCGGGGTGGACCTGGAGGAGCTGACCTCCCACCTGTACGTCCACTACGAGGACCGCGCCGTCCACCACCTCTTCTCGGTGGCCTGCGGCCTGGACTCGATGGTCGTCGGCGAGGGCCAGATCCTCGGCCAGCTGCGCGACGCGCTGGCCAAGGCCCAGGAGGAGCACACCGCCGGGCGCGGCCTGAACGAGCTGTTCCAGCAGGCGCTGCGGGTCGGCAAGCGGGCGCACAGCGAGACCGGCATCGACAAGGCCGGCCAGTCGCTGGTCACCTTCGGCCTGGAGCAGGTCGCGGCGGGCGCGGGCGAGATCGCCGGCAAGCGCGCGCTGGTGGTCGGCGCCGGTTCGATGAGCTCGCTGGCCGCCGCCACCCTGGTCCGCTCCGGCGTGACCGACCTGCTGATCGCCAACCGGACCCCGGCCCGCGCGGAGCGGCTGGTCGAGATCCTCGGCCCGGACGTGGCCCGGGTCCTGGACCTCGCCAAGGTGCCGGAGGCGCTCGCCGACGTGGACCTGGTGATCTCCTGCACCGGCGCGGCAGGCGTGGTGATCAAGGCCTCGGACGTGGCCGCCGCGGTCGCCTCCCGCGGGGCGCCCGAGCCGCTGGCCCTGCTCGACCTGGCCATGCCGCGCGACGTCGACCACGCCGTGCACGAGCTGGCCGGCGCCCTGCTGGTCGACCTGGAGAGCCTCTCCCACGCGCACGCCGCCAGCCCCGGCGCCGGCGACGTCGACCAGGTCACCCGGATCGTCTCCGACGAGGTGACCGCCTTCGGCGCCGCCCAGCGGGCCGCCCGGATCGCGCCGACCGTGGTCGCGCTGCGCTCGATGGCCTCCGACGTGGTCGCCGCCGAGCTCGGCCGGCTGGACTCCCGGCTGCCCGACCTGGACGAGCGCTCGCGCGCCGAGATCACCCAGACCGTCCGCCGCGTCGTCGACAAGCTGCTGCACGCCCCGACCGTCCGGGTGAAGCAGCTGGCCGCCGAGCCCGGCGGCGCCTCCTACGCGGAGGCGCTGCGCGAACTGTTCGACCTCGACCCGGCGGCCGTGCACGCCGTGTCGGGCACGCCCCTCGGCGGCGCGCCCCAGCCCTCGACCGGGGGCACCAGATGAACCGTCAGCCATCCCACGAGTACCACCGGGACGATCACCTCATGAATGGTCAACCGATCACGGAGCAGCCCTCGGCCACCGCGGCCCTGCGGCTCGGCACCCGGCGCAGCGCCCTCGCCATGGCGCAGTCGGGCATGGTGGCCCGCGAGGTGACCAGGGTCACCGGGCGCCCCGTCGAGCTGGTCGAGATCACCACCTACGGCGACACCTCCCGGGAGTCGCTGGCGCAGATCGGCGGCACCGGGGTGTTCGTCTCCGCGCTGCGCGACGCGCTGCTGGAGGGCCGGATCGACTTCGCCGTGCACTCGCTCAAGGACCTGCCCACCGCCGCCCCCGCGGGCCTGGTGCTGGCGGCCGTCCCCGAGCGCGAGGACGTCCGGGACGCCCTGGTCGCGGCCGAGGGCCTGGCCCTGGACGAGCTGGTGGAGAAGCTCGCCGGCGCCGGCCGTCCGGCCCGGATCGGCACCGGCTCGCCCCGCCGGATGGCGCAGCTGAACGCCTGGGCCGCCGCCCGCGGCGCCCAGCTGGAGACCGTCGCGATCCGCGGCAACGTGGACACCCGGATCGGCTTCGTGACCAGCGGCGAGCTGGACGCGGTGGTGCTGGCGACGGCCGGCCTCAACCGGCTCGGCCGCAGCGCCGAGATATCCCAGCACCTCGACACCGAGCTGATGATCCCGGCCCCCGGCCAGGGCGCGCTCGCGATCGAGTGCGCCACCGCCGACACTGCGCTGATCGCCGCGCTCGCCGCCCTGGACCACGCCCCCACCCGGGTCGCCGTGGCCGCCGAGCGCGCCCTGCTGGCCACCCTGGAGGCCGGCTGCTCGGCGCCGGTGGCCGCGCTGGCCACCTGGGGCCGGGAGAACGAACTGCGGCTGGACGGCGTGGTCGGCGACCCCGACGGAACCGCCTTGCTGAAGATGTCCGCCAACGGTCCGATCGTCCTCGACGAGACCGCCGAGCAGCAGGCGGCGGCCCTCGGCCGCGCGCTGGCTGACCGGCTGCTCGCCGCGGGCGCGGCCGCCCTGATGGGGGAGCGAGCCCGATGAGCCCCACCACCGCCACCGACGCCCTGTTCCCGGCGGGACAGCCCGCCACCGGACGGTGCACCTTCCTGGGCGCGGGCCCCGGGGACCCGGGCCTGCTGACCCTGCGCGCGGTCGAGGTGCTGTCCACCGCCGACGTGCTGGTCGCCGACCCGCTGACCGCCGCCGCCGTGCGCAGCCACTGTCCGGCCGGCGTGCAGGTGCACGCCCCAGCTGCCGAGGGCACCGACTTCGACCTGGCCAAGCTGGTCGCCGAGGCCGTCCGCTCCGGCAAGCACGTGGTCCGCACCGTCGACGGCGACCCCGGCCTGGACGGCTGCGCCGCCGAGGAGATGCTCAGCTGCGCGGGCGACGGGATCCCGTTCGAGGTGATCCCCGGCGTCGCCCAGTCGGTCGGCGTTCCGGCGTACGCGGGCGTCCCGCTGCGCGCCGGGTCCGGTACCGACGTGCGCTTCGTGGACGGCGCCGCGCTGCTGGCCGGCAAGCCGGTGGACCTGGGTGCGCCGGAGACCACCCTGGTGGTCCGCACCACCCTGGGCCAGCTGCCCGCCACCGCCACCGCCCTGGTCGCGGGCGGCCGCAAGCCGGAGTCGGCGCTGAGCGCCACGCTCTCCGGCACCACTACCCGCCAGCGGACCTTCACCTCCGCCCTTTCCGGCATCGCGGCCGACCTGAAGGCCGCCCGGGTGCTGCCCTCGCCGGTCTCCGCCCCGGTCGACCCGGCCACCTCGGTGATAGCCGTGGTGGGCGAGCAGGTCGCCCACCGGGCCTCGCACTCGTGGTTCGAGACCAAGCCGCTGTTCGGCTGGAATGTCCTCGTGCCGCGCACCAAGGAGCAGGCCACCGGCCTGTCCGAGCAGCTGCGCTCGTACGGCGCGGTGCCGCAGGAGGTGCCGACCATCGCGGTCGAGCCGCCGCGCACCCCGCAGCAGATGGAGCGGGCCATCAAGGGCCTGGTCACCGGCCGCTACGAGTGGATCGCCTTCACCTCGGTGAACGCGGTGCGCGCCGTCCGGGAGAAGTTCGAGGAGTACGGCCTGGACGCCCGCGCGTTCGCCGGGATCAAGGTCGCGGCGGTCGGCGAGACCACCGCGCAGGCCCTGGTGGACTTCGGCGTGAAGCCGGACCTGGTGCCCTCCGGCGAGCAGTCCGCGGCCGGACTGCTGGAGGACTGGCCGCCGTACGACCCGGTCTTCGACCCGATCGACCGGGTGCTGCTGCCGCGCGCCGACATCGCCACCGAGACCCTGGTGGCGGGCCTGGTCGAGCTCGGCTGGGAGGTCGACGACGTGACGGCGTACCGGACGGTGCGCGCCTCGCCGCCGCCGGCCGAGACCCGTGAGGCGATCAAGGGCGGCGGATTCGACGCGGTGCTGTTCACCTCGTCCTCGACCGTCCGGAACCTGGTCGGCATCGCGGGCAAGCCGCACAACGTGACCGTCATCGCCTGCATCGGCCCGGCCACGGCCAAGACCGCCGAGGAGCACGGCCTGCGGGTCGACGTGATGGCCCCGGCGCCGTCGGCGGCCGCGCTGGCCCAGGCGCTGGCAGACTTCGGAGCCAAGCGCCGTGACACCGCGACGGCCGCCGGTGAGCCGGTCTACCGGCCCAGCGAGCGCCGTCCCGGCTCGCGCCGCAAGGCCCGCTGACACCCCTCATGGCCGGGGGCGGCCGACCGTCGCCCCCGGCACTGCACAACCGTTCGGAGAGAGAAGCCGTGTCCGCTGAATTCCCGTACGTACGCCCCCGCCGGCTGCGCCAGAGCCCGGCGATGCGCCGCCTGGTGGCCGAGACCCGGCTGCACCCGGCGGAGCTGATCCTGCCGCTGTTCGTCCGTGAGGGCGTCAGCGAGCCCGTCCCGGTGAGTTCGATGCCGGGCGTGGTCCAGCACACCCGGGACACCCTGCGCAAGGCCGCGGTGGAGGCCGCCGAGGCGGGCCTGGGCGGCCTCATGCTGTTCGGCGTCCCGGAGGTGCAGGACGCGACCGGCACCGAGGGCACCAACCCGGACGGCATCCTCCAGCAGGCGATCCGGGACGTGGTCTCCGAGGTCGGCGACTCCCTGGTGGTCATGTCGGACCTCTGCCTGGACGAGTACACCGACCACGGCCACTGCGGCGTGCTGGCCGCCGACGGCAGCGTCGACAACGACGCCACCCTGGAGCGCTACGCCGAGATGGCCCGGGTGCAGGCCGACGCCGGCGTCCACCTGGTCGGCCCGTCCGGCATGATGGACGGCCAGATCGGCGTGATCCGGCGGGCGCTGGACGAGGCCGGGCACCAGGACGTGGGCATCCTCGCCTACACCGCCAAGTACGCCTCGGCCTTCTTCGGTCCGTTCCGCGAGGCCGTCGGCTCCTCGCTCAAGGGCGACCGCAAGACCTACCAGCAGGACCCGGCCAACGCCCGCGAGTCGCTGCGCGAGCTGGAGCAGGACCTCGCCGAGGGCGCGGACATGGTGATGGTGAAGCCGGCCATGGCCTACCTGGACGTCCTGCGGCAGGTCGCCGACGCCTCCCCGGTGCCGGTCTCCGCGTACCAGGTGTCCGGCGAGTACGCGATGGTCGAGGCGGCCGCCGCGAACGGCTGGATCGACCGGGAGCGGATGATCATGGAGACGCTCACCTCGATCCGCCGCGCGGGCGCCGAGCAGATCCTCACCTACTGGGCCCTCGAAGCCGCGAGGATGATCAAGTAGCGGGCACCGCACGGCGGAAGGCCGGGCCGCTCCCGACGGGGG
>NZ_JBHVFE010000284.1:0-11585 GCF_042801945.1 Kitasatospora sp. NPDC057542 | reverse complement strand
GGGCCCGAGCGGGACCGTGGGGGTGAGGTCCTCGCTGACCACGAGCGCGGGCGCCACGGCGAACGTGACCGGGACCAGCGGGTGCCGCAGCACTGTGGCCGCGGCGCGGGCGGCGTCGCCGAAGATCCCCGGCGGCACCCATTCCACGATCACGTTCCGGGTGCTGTCGGGCGTGCGCAGCCGGACGGCGGCCCGGGCGGGTGAGCGGTGGCGCACACCCGGCCACGGGGTCAGGACGGAGTTCTCCCGCCCGGGCACGAGGGCGTCCAGGACCGGCGGCCGGTGGGCGCCGGGCCACTGGGCGTGGGCCTCGAGGTAAGCGGCCAGGGCGTCGGGGTCGAGGCGGCGGGTCGACTGCCACTGTCCGCGCAGCAGCATGGTGACCGCGACCCCCGCCTGGCGCAGCGGTTGCACGTCGGCAGTGGCGAAGACCGGCACCAGCACCTCGGCCCCGGGCAGGTCCCGGGCCAGAGCCAGCAGCGTGCGGCCGGTCAGCGGCGGATCGTCCACCAGCAGCACCCGCCGGTGGCCGGTGTCGTGGTGCTCGCCGGGCCGCACACTCGTCACCTGCACGTCGACGCCGGCGGCTTCCAGGCGGGCGGCGACGAGCGGGGCCAGGTACGCCCCGCCGGTGCGCACGCCCTTGAACCGTCCGACCTCGGCGCCCTGCTTGGCGCGTCCGTAGGCGCGGCGGTGGGTGGGGTCGATGTCCACGAACGCCACCTGGTCCAGGCCCGGCAGTAGCGGGGTGTCTCGCGCGAGGCGGGCGAGGAAGTCCCGGTGCACCGAGTGGAGTTGGCGGTTGTGCCCGTGTGTGAACGCGCGCAGAAAGGTGCCCAGGGTGGAGGGCGCGCGTACCCCGCCGAACAGCCGGCCCATCGCGCCGTACCGCAGCCGGCCGGTGTCGTCGATGGAGTCGGCCCCGGCGCACATCGCCGCGACCAGGGTCATCGCCTTCGCGGCCGGGTTGGCACCGGCGCTGTTGCCGGCACCGCCGATCTGCAGCCGCTCGCCGACCAGGCCGGGAAGCCCGACGCGCTCGGCCAGGCGGACCAGCGGGACCAGTCCCGCGTCCGCGATCAGGTTCGGCTCGTCGAACGCGGCGGAGGGGACGGCGCGGTTGTGGGAGGATTTCACTTACGAGGTGCCTTGCTGATCGGGCGGACGGAAGCGTAGAGAACTCCCATCCTCCCAGCTCAGCAGGCACCTCTCTGCGTCAACCCCTCACCGCGCAAGTCGCCGCCCGGTGGATCCGGGCTCAGCGAAGAGCGTCGCGCAGGGCCGCCTCCAGAGCAGGCAGCTGCTCCAGCAGGGTCAGAGCTGCCTCGTGCCGTGCCAGCGCGTAGGACTCGAGTGCGGCATCGACGAGGTGGGGTCGTTCCACGGGTGCCGACAGCGGAAAGGCCGAGCAGAGCATGGCTGCACAGCCGACGCGAAGCGAGGACAGGAGGTCGTCTGGGGATGCCGTGGGGTTGGCGTCTCGATAGGCGAGGGCGAGGTCGGTGTATCCCTTGAGCCACCTCTCGACGCCGTAGGACTGGAAGCTCTTGGGGTCACAGCCAAGGCGCATGATTTCCCAGGCGAGGTAGTCGGGTGTGGGTGGTCCGAAGTCCACGATCGCGGCGACGTCGTCGTCCTTCAGCAGGACGTTGGGGCCGGCCAGGTCGCCGTGCATGACCTGGACCGTCAGCGGTGGAAGTGAAGCGAGGATGCGCTCGACGTCCCCCAGGACGGCGTGTCGCTCACGCGCCGCCCGTAGAGCCCATGTCTCGAACTCCCCCAGCCTGGGCCTGTGCTGGTACGCGAGAATCAGCCTGTCGAAGCGGGCACGGGCGGTGGCTACGTCGCACACCGCGGCACCAGGCTTCAGGGTGGGCGCGGCGGCGGGGTGAGTGGCGAGTCGGCTGTGGAGACGGCCCATTGCTGCGCCGACCGCTGCCCACCGTGCACCGGTCAGGGTGCCCTCGGCAGTCTCGGTGTGCTGCACGTACGTCCATAGGGACATCAGCAGGCTGCCCTGGGTAGCGATGAGTTCGTGTGCGCGCGTGCGGGTCGCCCGCGCGGTGGCGACGCCCCCGTCAGCGGCGTACTCGGACAGCTCGACCGACGCCAGCTCCAGATCCAAGCTACTTCGAGTGCGATAGACCTTGACGAAGTGCTGACGGCCCGTCTGGTCGACGACGGCGTAGTTGTCCGTCGCGGTGCCCTCCGGGATCCGCATGATTTCTGCCGGGTGCAGTCCGTACCCGAGCACCAGCGTGTCGGCGACCGCCGTGATCTGCTCCTGCGCGCTGGGTGTGGAAGGCGCGGCGACAGTCTCGGCGGGGCTGCCGAGGCAGGGCTGGTGAGATGCGGTAGACATGGTCTCCTCGTCGAAGCGTACAGCGGTCGTGGTCAGTGAGCGGGCGGCAGACGGTCGGGTCGACCAGGGCGCAGGCGCCGGGTGCCGGTGAGGCCTTCGGCCCGGATTGTGTTTCCCTCGTTCGGGTGGTGTCGGTGCCTGAGCCCGATCCGGCACCGCCACCAGCTGGCGGCGGGGGGACCGGCCGACCAAGCCGACACCGCAGCGGGATGCCGCGGCACCGGGTAGGGATGTTCTTCGCATAGAGTTCGGGCGCGCAGGTGTGCACGTGATTTGCCGTGAGGCGATCTTGGACGCCTTCGTTCTCGTCTCCGCAGGCATCCCTCGGGCAGCACCACCAGGAGGAACCGTGTCATCCCCGCAAGTGACCACCCCCGCGGACAAGCTCGCCGAGGCGAAGAAGCAGCTGAACTTCCCTCGTATCGTCGCGATCTGCGGCTCCACCCGTTTCATGGCTGAGATGGCCGAGGCCGATCTGCGGGAGACCATGGCCGGGAGGATCGTCGTCAAGCCGGGCTGCGACCTGAAGTCGCCGCACGAGCGCTGGTCCGATCCTGTCGAGGCCGAGGCGCTGAAAGTTCGGCTCGACGAGCTGCACCGGTCGAAGATCCTGCTCGCTGATGAGGTGCTCGTGGTCGGTGACTACATCGGAGACAGCACCAGGTCCGAGATCGCCTACGCCAGGTCGCTGGGCAGGCCCGTGCGGTTCACACACCCCGAGGTCGACCCCGACGCCTGACCTGAGGGCTCGCCGCGCACCCCCGCTGGCACCCCGTTGGCGTTGATCGTCTGGCGGGTGGCGTGGTGGTGAGAGCGGGCTCAAGGAGCTGCGGAGCGCATCGCGGCCGTGATGGCGGCGGCGAGCGGCTGCTGGTGGTCCATCAAGTAGAAGTGGCCGCCGTCGTACCTCTCGTGTCCGCGGAAGTCCGTCGTGAGCCCCCGCCAGGCGACGAGCCGGTCCTCGCCGACCAGCTTGTCGTGCACGCCCGCGAATACCGACAGCGGGACGGGCAGCGGCTCGGGGCTGCGGGGAGGAGCCCAGGTGTCCACGAGTTTGAAGTCGCTGCGGAATACCGGGGCGAACTTGTGCCAGACGTCGTCGTTGTCGAGGAGCTGCGGTGGGCTGCCGCCTCCGCTCCGCAGCCAGGCGCGCAGCTCGTCGTCGGCCATCAGGTGAGGGCTGCTGTCGGCGTCGGCGTCGCCTCGCGGGGCGCCGTAGGCGGACACGCCCAGCCAGGTGGGGAGCGGGTCCCCCTGGCGCAGGAGTCGGCGGGTGAGCTGGTAGGCGATCAGCGCGCCCATGCTGTGGCCGAAGAACCCGAAGGGCCGGTCGAGCAACGGTGCGATGGCGGTGTGGAAGTAGTCGACCAGCCGGTCGCAGTCGTCGATCAGCGGCAGGGCCTGGAGGGTGCCTCGGCCGGGGGCCTCCAAGAGGCAGAGTTCCCAGCCCTCGGGGAAGTGCTCCGCCCAGCCCCGGTAGAGCAGGTGTGAGCCGCCGGCATGGTGGAGCAGGAAAACGCGCGCCGCTGGGTCGCTCACCGGCCTGGGGCGGATGAGCGGGGAGGTCGGCGTCTCGCGGGTGAGCGTCGAGGTGAGGAAGGCATGCAGCTCCGTGAGCGTGGTGGCGCCGCTGGCGGCCACGGCATTCTCCGGGACACCGAACGCGCTCTCCACCCGGGTCGAGATCTCCAGCATCAGCAGCGAGTCGATGTCGAGCTCGTGGGCGAAGTGCGCGCCGTCGGTGACCTCCTCGGGCTCGGACTCCAGCACGCTGGCTATCAGGGCGCGGAGCTCCTCGATGGTCACGCGCGTCGTGGTCATGGGTAGTGTCCTCGTTCCTGCGTCAAAGGGCGAGTGGCGGGCGGCGGGGTCAGCAGCAGGGCGGCCGTCGCGTCGTGGCGAGAGCCGCCGGCTGTGGCCAGAACGTTGCCGATGACGCCGCCCTCCAGGTAGGCGGCTGCGGCGGCGCACTGCAGGACGCCGAGCGCCCCGGACAGCGGGCCCAGCTGGGATTCCAGGTCGATCCGGCGAGTGGCTGCGAGCAGACGGCCCTCCCCGGCAGCCGCGGCCCCCGCCTCGTCCACGAGCCACAGTCCGACGGGTTCCTCCTCGGTGACGTCGGCGCCGACCAGTGCCGCGGCAAGGTTCCGGGCCCGTGCGTAGCCGCTGATCGTGGCGCGGGGCCGTGCGCCCCGGGAAGCGGCCGCGTCCGCGGGTTCCAGTACGACCGCGACCGCCGCATCGGTGGACTGCTGGCCGAGGACCTTCGCCACCACGTCGCCTGCGGGTTCGACGCCGACAACGACGGCTGCTTCGGCGCGCCCAGCGATGATGAGGTTCCGGGCCCAGGCCACGGCGTCCAGCCCGCTCGTGACGCCGTTGCAGACGGTGAGGTTGGGGCTTCGTAGCCGGTAGCGGATGGCCACCCAGCCGGCGATGACGTTGCTTGACGTCTGGGGCAGGCCCAAGGGGCTGAGACCCATGACGCCTGCCGTGGCGATGGTGTCGGCGGCCTCGCAGACGCTATCCGCGTTGCCCAGGTTGGTGCTGACCACGACGGCGGTCGAGTCGGCCGCGCCCGTGAACGTGGCGTCGGCGTCGGTCAGACCGGCGTCGTGGAGGGCGAACTCGGCCGCGCGCAGGGCGAGCCGGGACGCGCGGTCCTTGTGGCGCAGCTTGCGTCCGATGAGTCCGGTGGCCGGGTCGAAGCCGCCCTCACCCGGCAGCGGTCCGAGGAGGTCGCCGTACGTCGCGACACCGGGCAGCGCCAGGCCGATACCCGTGACGACGACCTCCGCGGCGTTCGGGCCCCTCCCGGTGCGTATGGTGCTCGTCGCGTTCATCGGGCCGCCTCCACGATTGCGACGGCGTTGATCCCTCCGAAGCCGAACGCGTCGATCTGAGCGATGGCCAGGTCACCGGAGACGGGGCCGCCCTGCACCAGGCCCAGCCCTGCGGCCTCCGGGATCGGATCGGTCAGTCCCAGGACCGGAGGTACCGTCCCGCTCTTCATGGCGAGCACCGCCATCACAAGGCTGAGCAGTCCCGAGCCGCCCAGGGTGTGTCCGGTCATCGCCTTGATGGCGGTCATCCGCGGACCGGCGCCCGCGCCCTGGAAAATCTGGCGAAGGATGCTCGCCTCCGTCGTGTCGTTGCGGGGGGTGCCGCTGCCGTGCAGCATCACCAGGTCGATGTCGCTCGCCCGCACCCCTGCTCTGCGGTAGGCGTCCAGAACTGCGCGGGTGATGCCGTCGGGGTCGGGCGCGGTGGCGTGGTGGGCGTCGCAGCCCATGGACACACCGCGCACCCGGGCGTGCACGGGCCCGCTCCCGGTGCCGGCGCGCTGGACGACGACGGCCGCCGCGCCCTCCCCCATCAGCATGCCCTTGTGCGTGACATTGAAGGGGCGAAGCGCGTCGGGGAGGTCGTTCTGCACCCGGTCGAGCGTGCCGAAGCCGCTCTCGGTGGCGGCGTCGGTGCCCGCGACGACAACCGTGTCGGCCAGGCCGGTCTCGATCATGTCGGTGGCCAGGCCGAGCGCATACAGCGAGGCGGAGCAGGCGTTGGCGAGGGTGTACGTGGTGGACGCCCCGAAGGCCGACTTCAGCGCGGTGCCGAAGTGCAGGTCCTCGAGCACGACTTCCGCGCCGTGGCGCCACCACAGTTCGAGGCTGCGCTGCTCGCGCATGGTCGTGCCGACCAGCACGGGCACCTGGGCCAGCTCCTCGCCCAGGCCCGCGTCGGCGGCCGCCTGGCGGACGACGGTGGTCAGCCAGCGGGTGGCGCGCCGCGGCAGGTCACCGCCACCGGCGGGCCGGTCGTCGATCTCGTAGGCGTAGGCCGCCCGGTACTTGTCCGGGTCGAACGCCAGCAGGGGCCTGCGGCTCTCCTGACCCGCGCACAGCGCGGCGAAGATCTCCCCGGGGGTGGCGCCGAGGTTGGCGACGGCCGCCATGCCCGTGATGTCCCAGGTCACGGTCGGGCTGCCGCCTTCCTCAGCTCGAAGGCGGCCACCTTGCCGGTCGACGTGGTCGGGAGCTCGTCCAGGAACTCCAGACGGGCGGGGCGCTTGAAGGCGGCGAGGCCGCCACGGATCGCGGCGGTCACCGCGCGCCGCACCACGGCCTCGTCGGTTCCCGGCCGGGCCACCAGGTACGCCACGGCCTGCTCCAGGCCGTTGGCGTCGCGGCCGCCGACCACCACGCAGTCCTGGACTCCGTCGACACCGCGGACGACGCTCTCGATCTCACTCGGCACGACCTTGTAGCCGCCCAGGTTGAGCACGTCATCGGCGCGGCACAGATGGGTGAACGTGCCGTCCGGCGCACGGCGCACCACGTCGCCGGTGTAGGCGCCGCCGTCGGCGAAGGTGACCGCCGCGGCCTCCGGCCGGCCGATGTAGCCCAGGGCGACGGTCGGGCCGGCGATGTGCAGCCGGCCCTGCTCCCCGTCGGCGACGGGCGTGCCGTCCGCCGCGCGGACGGTCGCGGTGATCCCGGGCACCGGGACCCCGAAGGTCCCCGGACGGTCCTCCCCCGGTGGCGTGCCGACGACGATGTAGAGGACCTCGGTCGCGCCGAGGCCGTTGAGCAGCTCGGCCTGGAAGGCGGCGCGGATCCGCTCGCTGAGCGGACCGGGCAGGTTCTCGCCCGCCGCCACGCACAGCCGCACCGAGTCGGGGGCGAGCCCCAGCCCAGCATTCAGCAGCGCCGCGTACAGCCGCGGGACGGAGAACAGCACGGTGGGCCGGTGGTGCTGCAGCGCGGCGGCGAGGGAGTGGACGTCGACGGTGCCGCTGATGAGCGCGACGCGGGCGCCGGCCGCCAGGGGGCACAGGACGGAGCTGCCGAAGCCGTAGCCGAAGGACATGCGGGCGCTGGACAGCACGGTGTCCTCGGGCGTCAGCGCCAGGACCGTGCCGACGCCGTCGGCCATGGCCGCGATCGCACCCGCCGAGTGCCGCACCCCCTTGGGCATGCCGGTGCTTCCGGAGGTGTACTGCACGAGCGCCTCGCGCTCCGAGCTCCACGCGGCCGGGGGCCCAGCTTCATGCGGGCGCCGTGCGGGGCCGGGCTCGGCCGTCGCCAGAGCAGCGCGGACGTCAGCGCCGGCGAAGCGGGTGGTCGTGGTGAACAGCTCCTCGAGGGCGCGTTGCCGCGTGGGAGCGGCTGCGTCCAGGTGCACCATCGCGGCGGCGCAGTCGACGGCGATGTAGCGGACTTCGTCGTCCGTAAGCACCGGGCTGATCACCACGGGGACGCAGCCGTGCCACCACAGACCGAGGACGGCGACCACGGTCGCCACGGAGTCGTCGGCGACCAGGAGGCCGCGGGCGCCCTCCTGCACGCCTGCTGCCCGCAGGGCGCCCGCGTACCCACGTGCTGCCTCCAGGAGGCCCGCGTAGGTGATCTCCCCGGCCTCGGGGTCGAGGTAGCTGGCCCTTTCGCCCAGGCCGGCGGAGACATGGCACGCCACCAGGAGGTCGATCAGGCCGACCCCCTGGGGGCCCGTCGCCCGCTCGCCGAGCACGGCCACCGCGGCGTCCAGGCTGGTGAAGGCTGCCGCTTCCTGCGCGGACAGGGCTCCGAACTCGCGCTCGACCGCGACCACGACCTCGACCTTCTCCAAGGAGCTCATGCCGAGTTCCTCATAGAACTGGGCACCAGGCTCGATGGCTTCCTTTTCCACCTCGAGGACAGACGCCACGATCTCTCGCAGCCTGTCGCGTGCTATGTCGATGTGTTCCACCAGCAGGAGTCCTTTTCCGTATCTTTGTAGCCGAGAAGCGGGATCGGGTTGGACAGAGAGGACGAGCAGGCGACCTGCTTCCGGGGGCTGCACCGTTCACCGAGACGCGATCCGCGAACGGGGTGGGGGGCGGCAGTCCTCAGCGCGTTGGGCTCAGGCGCCCAGGCCCACCTCGCAGGGGAAGGAGATAGACACGCCCAGGGGTTCCTCCGTGAAGATGACCCTCTTGCCGAGCGCCGACATGAAGCCGAGCTCGAAGACTGTGCCGCTTCCGACGCGACCGCCCGGGTTGCACACGACGACAGCGTCGGCCTGTCGGAACGCGTCCATGTGCACGTACTTGTGCCGCCACGTGTCGCGGTCGTTCCTCAGCAAGTCCTGGTAGTCGAAGAGGATGAAGTCGGTGCCCTCGGTTTCCGGCTTGATCCTGGTGCTGCGGGGGCTGAGCACCTCGGTGCCGGTTTCGCGCAGCCGGGCGATGGTGCCCTCGATGTCCCCCAGCCACTGCTGGAAGCTGCCGCAGACGACCGCCGTCCGGAACTCCCGCCGGATCAGGCCTTCCAGCATGTCGTTCGAACCGCATGCGGACATGCCCGTGTCCAGGTAGAACCGCTCCAGCTCGGGCCGCACGATGTGGAAGTACAGGCCCGTGTCGACGTAGACGCTGTTGACCAGCGCGGCCGCTTCCGGCGGCGGGAGCTGCTGGAAGACCCCGGTGGCGTGCACTCGCGTGCTCTTGTTGTCGATGGCCTCGGCGTACTCCTTGAGCCCGGCGCAGAACTTGCCGACGCGCTCCGCCAGCGCCTCGCCGGCGAGGCCGGCTCCGAACGGAAGCCGTTCCCTCGCGAGCAGCTGCAGCTCCCCGCCCCGGGAGCGGTGGACGCTGACGTGTTCCGGGCCGAAGTGGACCAGGATCCTGCCTTCTGACACCACTGTGCTGTTCTCCTTCTTCTCGATCCGTCGCGTTGGGAGCCCTCGGCCTTCGGGGAGTCGGCCGGGGGAGGCGCTGCGGAGGGTGCCGCGGCTAATCGCCTTCTCCGCGCAGAGCACTGAGGTACTTCTCGGTGAATTCTTCTTTTCTCCCGCCGTTGTATTGCGTGATGAAGCGAGGGTGCTCCAAGGGCACGATCTCCTCGAAGAAGCCCTGGCTCTCGTTTACGGTCGAGAGAAATTTGAAGTTTTCGCCACTGCCGATGCAGTAGCACACCGAAGTGTCCGTTCCGAATTCCAGCTGGCGCTCCAGGGCGTCCACGAGGAAGGCTCGCAGCAGCTCCAGCAGCTTCTTGCTCTCGTAGTAGTTGCAGTTGACCTCTCTTCCCTGGGGGTTCGTTCTCACCAGGCCGAGCGGGCACACAAAGCTCATGACGAAGTCGGCGTAGAACCGTGTCCGGCCCCCGTAGCGCGCGATAACGTCGTGCAGGAACCCGGCGGAGGGCCGGCTCACCGCATAGCCGCCAGCGACGTCGACTCCCGTGTCGCTTTCGAGGAGCTTCGCGTCTTCGAACGGGACCCCGGTCACGGCCGTGCCCCGCCGGGCGGGCGAGCTGCCCAGGACCAGTCGGCGGGGCCTGTCGTCGTCGTAGTACCTGCGGTAGAACGCGGTCGTCACCTCGCGGACGCGCTCCTTCTGGGGACCGCTGAAAGGGTTGACGACCCTGAATCCAGGTGGCAGTTCGAGCGTCGTGTCCGCGAGTCCCTCGTTGAACTGCAGGATGCGCTCGGCAACCGTCGTTCGCCCGTTCATTGCAGAAACCCTTCCTTCACGCTGCCACCTCCAGGCCCGTCCGGTCGCCCCGGCCGGCTGAGATCCAGCCTTCCCGCAGAACTGACGGGACGTCGCGATCGCGGCCAGCAGGACGGGACGGAAGCGTTAGACGGTGACCGCCGACAGGTAGATCTCGGTACTTGTTGGGAGCATTCGAACATCTTTGAATCCAGCGCACTCGAGCTCCGCGCCGATCAGGTTCGCCGTTTCCATTCCGCGATAGAGGTCAACGAATTCAGTTCCGGGGATGATCAGTCCCGGCACGACACAGCCCCGCTGAGCATACAGAAATCCGTTAGCCACGGAGAGGATAATCGCTGCGCCGGGCTTCAGCAATCTGTGCGCTTCCAGGGCCGCTGCAGACGTGTCGAAGAATGACGAGTTGTATGTCCTCAATGAGACATACAGATCGAAAATCTCGTCCGGCAGGGCGGACAGGTTTTCAGCGCTGGAGACGACGGTTCTCGCCAGGGGAATGCGTTCGCTAATGTTTGCGAGGCCGCTTTCCGCGATATCAGCGAAGGTGATCCGCGGGCAGTCGGAGAACAGGGCCGCTGCTTCGTGGCCGGCGCCGACGCCGACGTTGAGGATGCTGACGGCGGACAGGGGTCGTGTGGACGACCTCCTATACAACGCCATGAAGTCGTCGGCCCACCACGCGTTGGCGGTGCGGGCGTCGTACGCGTAGTCGTAGGTTCCGTACTTAGCGTCGAACGCTGCGGCCAGTGCCTCGCCTACGGCGCGATCCGCCTCCTTGTACTCGGTCCCGTACCTCTGGCCGATGAGAGAGGCGAGCGCCATCCTCCCCCGGTGCGCGTTGACGTCGTCCTTGGTCAGCGCGAAGCCCATCGACCTCAACTTGGTGGCGACGGCTTCGCTGATGCGGTGGGTGGAGTAGTGGGGGTTGCAGTCGATGCTCTGCTCGCTCGCCGCGTAGAGGTCTCGGTTCTGGTCCAGGATCTGGCGCTGGAGTTCGTCGGGGAAGCGCAGTACGTGGCCTCGCTCGGTGACGGGATCGCCGCTGAGGTAGCTCGTCAGCGCGGGGTCCGGCAGCCCGATGTAAACCCTGTCGACGCGCACTTCCTCCAAGAGCTCGGCGAGCTCGAACGACCGGTCCGCCGAGAGGGTGTTGATGGTCAGATATACGCTGTGTGCACCGGATGTTCCGAGCTCTTGCATCTTGCCCCGCAGAGTGCGGTACCAGGATGCGCCGCGCACTTCGCCCTCGAAGGCGGAGCAGATCAGCTCGTTGTGTTCAGAAACGAGCGCAACGCCGACCCGCCGACCTGACTGCGGCGCCCTTTGTGCGATGCCGATGACGTGTTTCATCCAATGGGTGGAAAAGTCCATCAAGGCTCCTTGGAGGTGACGGCACTCGGCCGCACGCAGCGATCGGGAGTCGTGCTTCGTCCCCTGCCGGTCCGGTGCAGGTGCGGTAGGCGCACTCCACTGCCGGCCCCGCGGCGATCGACCAGCACCCGGGGCGCTCAGGGGAACAAGCACACAACAAATCGCCCCCTGGCGGGAGGCACGTTAGGGGGGCACTTTTCGGGAAGGGCGGCCTCGGCCGGGCCGGCCCAGCCGGGCGTCGGCGCCCACCCTTGCTCACTCCTTCTTCGGGCAGCCTCCGACAGCAGGTTCGAGCGGCCGGAAGCATCCGGCGCCCCTGAGCGGGACGACGATGAGCGGGCGTCCGGTTCGCCGTCCGCC